>NZ_JBHXRU010000020.1:12113-78600 GCF_042716255.1 Streptomyces sp. NPDC058662
GGGCCACCCCCTTCGTGGCCACCGCGCCGGGGGCCGCTCCCTTCGCCGCCACCCCGCCGGGGGCCGCCCCCTTCGCGACCACTTCGCCCGGGGCCACCCCCTTCGTGGCCACCGCGCCGGGGGCCGCTCCCTTCGCCGCCACCCCGCCGGGGGCCGCCCCCTTCGCGACCACTTCGCCCGGGGCCGCCCCCTTCGTGGCCACCGCGCTCGGGGCTACCCCGCCCCGGACTGCCTCGCCTGCGGCCGCCCTGTTCGCCGTTTCCCCGCCCCTGGCCATCCCGCCTTGGGGCGCCCCGCCCCCGGCTGCCTCACCTGCGGCTGCCGCATTGGCCGCTTCTCCGCCCGGGGCCATCCCGCCTTGGGGCGCCCCGCGCCCGGCTGCCTCACCTGCGGCTGCCGCATTGGCCGCTTCCCCGCCCGGGGCCACCCCGCCCCCGGCCACCCCGTTCGCTGCTTCGTCGCCCCCGTCGGCTCCACCGGTATCGCCTGTGGCATCGCCCCCGGCCACATCGTCGACGGCGTGGCTTTCGCCCACGTCGCCTGCGGAATCGACCTCGCCCACGTCCCATGCAGAGTCGGCTTCGCCCGCGCCACTTACGGTGTCGGCTCTCCCGGTGTCGCCTGCGGGGCCGTCTGCGGCCGCACCGCCTACGGGGTCGCTTGCGGCCACGTCGCCTGCGGGGCCGTCTCCGGCCCCACCGCCCACGGGGTCCGCCTCGGCGGTGCCGCCTGCTGTGTCGGATCCACCCGCACCTCCTTCGGTGTCGGCGGCGGCAGCACTCGCGCCCGCCGTCGCTTGGCCGCCGGTCCCCCCGCGGGCCGCGACCCTGCCCGTGTCGCCCGCGGAGCAGGCGTCGCCAGCGCTCGCCCCTCCCAGCGCCTGGCCACCTCTCCCCCCGATGGCCACGTCCCTGCCCGCACCCCCTGCGGCGCCTGCTCCGCCGGCACCCCGTACGGCAGCGGCTCTGCCCGTACCACCCAGGGCCACAGCTCTTCCCACATCGCCTACGGCATCGGATCCGTCCGGGCCTCCTCCGGCGTGGGCGTCAGCAGCGCTCGCCCCCGCCGTGGCCTGGCCGCCCGTTCCTCCGGCGACCACGTCCCTGACCGCACCCGCCACGGTGGCTGCTCCGCCTCCGTCACTCACGTCCACGACTCCACCCCCACCGCCCACGCCCACAACTCCGCCCGCACCGAACTCCGCCATGGCTCCGCCCGGACCGCAAACGCCGTTGACCCCGTCCGCACCGACTGCGGCGTCGCCTCTGCCTCCATCCGCTACGGTCTCGGCTCCGCCACCCTCAACGACGTCGGTTTCGCCGGTGCTCCCCGCAGCGACGGCGTCAGGAGCGCCCGCGTCAGGCATCCCGTGGCCGCCCGCTCCTGCAACGGCCACGGCCCTGCCCGCACCCCCTGCGGCGTCGGTTTCGCCGGCGCCCTCGGCTGCGTCGACGTCGGGAGCGCCCGCGTCGGGCACCCCGTGGTCACCCGCTCCCGCATCGGCAACGGCCCCGCCCGCAGCCTCTTCGGCGTCGGTAGCGCCGGCGGCGGTGGTGTCAGGAGCGCCTGCGCCGGGCGCCCCGTGGGCGTCCAACACGACCCTGCCCCCAGCGGCGTCGGCTTCCGCCGAACCTCCCGTGGTGCCGACGTCCACCGCACACGCACCCAACACTTTGCGGCCGGCGGTTTCCCCGACGGCCGCGCAGCCCACGGCGTCGGCGTCAACCTCGCCCGCGGGCGAGATCGCCACACCTACGGGGGCGCCGGGCGCGGCCGGGCGACCGTTGGCGACCTCGCAGGGAACCTCGGGCTCGGCCCCTGGCGAACCGCCGCCTCCGCCGCCGGAGCGGTCCTCGACTGCCGTACGTTCGGCGGACGTACGGCAGTCGGCATCCCCAGTCCCCACCACCCCGGACCAGGTGCTGGGAGCCCGCACGGAGACCCCGGCGGAGCGGCAGCCGTCATCGCCCGCCGTCGCGACCGCCCGCCCTCCGGCGGCCCCGCACTCCGTCCCGACGCCGCCCACCCCGCCGAACCCGCCCGGCGACGCGCCACCGGTCACCCCGGGCCACAGCCCGGAACCCAGCGCGCGGCCCCCGGCGGGCGCGCCGACCGCCACCCCTACGGCTGGCAACGGCCCCGCGCCCGGCCAGGAGCCCGGCGAGCGCCTCCCGGCCACCGCCGCGCCCGTAGGCCCGCACCCCGGCTCGCCCTGGCCCACCCCTGTCCGCCCTGAGGAGCCTGCCGCGCCCGGCCAGGAGCCGGGCGAGCGCCTCCCGGCGATCGCCCGGTCTGCCGACCCGCAGCCCGGGTCGCCTCCGCCCGTCTCGGTTGGCCCGGCGGAGCCTGCTGCGCCCGGCGAGTGCCCCCTGGCCCCCGCCCGGTGTGCCGGTCCGCAGCCCGGGTCGCCTCCGCTCGTCCCGGCGGAGCCTGCTGCGCCCGGCGAGTGCCTCCCAGCGACCGCCCGGTTTGCCGACTCGCAGCCCGGGTCGCCTCCGCCCGTCCCGGTTGGCCCGGCGGAGCCCGCTGCGCCCGGCGAGTGCCTCCCGGCGACCGCCCGGTCCGCCGACCCGCAGCCCGGGTCGGCCCCGCCCGTCCCGGACCGGTCGGGCGAGGCCGGTGGGGCGGATCGGGGGCCCGGCCGGGAGGGTGTGGTGCCCGGTGGGGCGCGGCGCGCGGACGAGTGCGCGTCGGCGGGCCGCCCCGCCACGGCCACCGTGCCGCGTCAGAGCGACGGCACTCCCGGCCCCCGGAGCCTCCGGCAGGCGGTGGTGCGGACGCCGTCCGAGCCCCTCGACCATCCCGACCCGGCCGCCGCCGCCGAGGCCGCAGCCGTGGAGAACCTCCTTCGGTGCTGGGTCCGCGAAGCCGGACTCCGCCGTCCCGAGGGCCCCGCCGGGACCCCTCTGCGTATCTCCCTCCCCGCCTCCGGCACCTCACTGACCGCCCCCGTCCGGCACTGGTCGCCGTCCGGCTGGCACCGCTTCGGCCCCGCCCGGCTCGACGGCGCCCCCGCCGACGCCCCCGCCCTGGACGCCGTCACCCTCGCCGCCCTCGTCGCCCGGGAGGGCGCCGGCGGCGTCGGCGCCGCCACGGACCTCGTCGGCCGGGTCGCGGACTCGGTGCGCCGCACCGCCGAGTTCATCGCCGACCGCCGGCAGCGCCCCGCCGCCCCGCCCCCGATCGGCGAGGACCGCTTCCTCACCGCCGAGCAGTCACTCCTCCTCGGCCACCCCCTCCAGCCGGACCCGAAGAGCCGCGAAGGGCTCTCCGAGGCCGACGCGCGCCGCTACTCGCCCGAACTGCACGGCTCCTTCCCCCTCCACTGGTTCGCCGTCGCTCCCTCCGTCCTCGCCACCGATTCCGCCTGGACCGAGCGCGGACGCCCCGTCCCCGCGGCCCGGCTCCTGGGCCGCCTCGCCCCGGGCATCCCGCTCCCCGCCGGCACCACCCCCCTTCCCCTGCACCCGTGGCAGGCCCACGACCTGCTCCGACGTCCCGCCGTCGCCGCCCTCCGCGACGCCGGACTGCTGCACGACCTGGGCCCGTACGGCGACCCCTGGTACCCGACCTCCTCCGTCCGCACCGTGCTGCGCCCCGGCGCGCCCGTGATGCTCAAGCTGTCCCTCGGCCTGCGCATCACCAACTCCCGCCGCGAGAACCTCCGCAAGGAACTGCACCGCGGAGTCGAGGTGCACCGGCTCCTGCGCACCGGACTCGCCGAGCAGTGGCAGGCGGCCCACCCCGGCTTCGACATCGTGCGCGACCCCGCCTGGGTCGCCGTCGACACCCCGGACGGCGCCCCCGTACCCGGACTCGACGCCCTGCTCCGCCACAACCCCTTCCGCCCGGGCGACGACGCCGTGTGCATCGCCGCGCTCACCTCACCTCGCCCCTGGCCCGGTCGCGACGCCATGAGCTCCCGGCTCGCCGAGGCCGTCACCGGCCTCTCCGCCGCGACCGGCCGCACCAAGGCCGCCGTCAGCGCCGAGTGGTTCCTGCGCTACCTCGACCACGTCGTGCGGCCCGTGCTCGCCTTCGACGCACTCGCGGGCATCGCCCTCGAAGCGCACCAGCAGAACACCCTGGTGCTCCTCGACCCCGACGGCTGGCCCGTCGGAGGCCGCTTCCGCGACAACCAGGGCTACTACTTCCGCGAGTCCCGCCGCGCGGAACTGCAGCACCGGCTCCCCGGCATCGGCAGCGCCAGCGACACCTTCGTCCCCGACGCCGTCACTGACGAACGCTTCGCCTACTACCTCGGCATCAACAACGTGCTCGGCCTCATCGGGGCCTTCGGATCACAACGGCTCGCCGACGAACGCGTCCTGCTCGCCGCCTTCCGCCGCTTCCTCGGCAAGGCCGCGGACCTGGGCCCGCTCCCCACCCAGCTGCTCGACTCACCCACCCTTCGCTGCAAGGCGAACCTCCTCACCCGCCTGGGCGGTCTCGACGAGCTCGTCGGCCCCGTCGACAGCCAGTCGGTCTACGTCACCATCACCAACCCCCTTCACGACTGACGCCTCCCGCAGCGACACGGAGAAGAGCCCCGATGCCCTCCACCGACCTCACGACCGCCCACCCCGCCGCCGCCCCCGCCGGCGCGGCCGACCGCCGGGCACACCCCGCCGCCCGCACCGTCGCGCCGCGTCTCAGCGCGGAACTGCTGCCGCTCCTCGCCGAAGCCGACCTGCTGGATTCCCCCGCCACCTGGGGCCACGCCACCACCCCCGCCGGACGGTTCCGCCTCGAACCCGTGCGCCCCCACCGCGACCTGGAGCTCCTCACCGGCTGGATGAACGACCCCGAGGTGGCCGCCTACTGGGAACTCGCCGGCCCCGCCGCCGTCACGGCCGCCCACCTACGGGCGCAACTCGACGGAGACGGCAGCAGCACCCCCTGCCTCGGCATCCTCGACGGCACCCCGATGAGCTACTGGGAGATCTACCGGGCCGACCTCGACCCGATCTCCCGCCACTACGCGGCGCGCCCCCACGACACGGGTATCCACCTGCTCATCGGGGACGGCACGAACCGCGGCCGGGGTCTGGGCACCGCACTGCTCCGCGCGGTCGCCGACCTGGTACTCGACAACCGCCCCCGCTGCACGCGCGTGATCGCCGAACCGGACATCCGCAACACCCCCTCCGTATCGGCCTTCCTGAGCTCCGGATTCCGCTGTTGTGCGGAAATCGACCTTCCCGAGAAACGAGCCGCCCTGATGATCCGGGAGCGGGCGCTGCGCAATCTCCTCTGACCGCCGCCCCGCGCGCCCCGACCGAGATCGCCGGCACCGCGCCTCTCCCCTTGATAACTCTGCGTGACGAAGCGAAGTTCCCGATCTCCGAGGAGTCCCGTGACGAATTACCCCGCCGCCCCCGACTCCGCCGAACCCCCGGTGCCCGCCTCACCCCAACACCCCTGTACACCCCCCGAAATCAACGCAGAGACCTGGGAATTCGCCGCCCGCCGCTTCCTCGCGAAAATGCTCTCCGAATTCGCCTACGAGGAGATCATCCGCCCCGTCCCCGCACCGTCCGCCACCGGCGACGCCTGGACCCTGACCCTCGACGACGGCAGCAGCCTCGGCTTCCGGGCCCGCCGCCGCGCGTACGACAGCTGGCAGGTCGCCCCGGACACGATCACCCTCACCCCGCCGCCGCCCGACCCGGGGCCCCCGGCCGCCTTCGGGGACCCGTACGCCTTCCTGATCCGAGCCCGCACGCTGCTCCGCCTCGACGGCGCCACCCTCGGCCACCTCGTCCGCGAGCTCAGCGCCACTCTCGCCGCCGACGCCCGCATCGACCACACCGCGCTCACCGCCGACGTCCTCGCCGACCTCGACTACGCCGCCCTCGAAGGACACCAGACCGGCCACCCCTGGCTCGTCCTCAACAAGGGACGCATCGGCCTCTCCGCCTCCGACACCGACGCCTGGACCCCCGAGGCCCGCACGCGACAACGGCTGCCCTGGCTCGCCGCCCACACCTCCCTCGCCGACTACCGGGGCACCGCCGGCCTGGAGGAACCCGCCCGGCTCTACGCCGCCGAGCTCGACCCCGCCACCCGCACCGCCTTCGACCAAGCCCTGCGGGACCGGGGCCTCGACCCGCTGCACTACCTCTACCTCCCCGTGCACCCCTGGCAGTGGGACGAGGTCGTCCTCCCCCTCTTCGCCCCCGCGCTCGCCTCCGGCGCCCTGGTCCCGCTCCCCGCCGATCCCGACGTGCGCCTGCCCCAGCAGTCGATCCGCACCTTCCTCAACCTCACCCGCCCCGACCGGCACAGCGTCAAACTCCCGCTCTCCGTCTTCAACACCATGGTCTGGCGCGGCCTGCCCTCCGACCTCGCCGCAGCCGCGCCCGCCGTCACCGCCTGGATCCACTCCCTCCGCGACACCGACCCCTTCCTCCGCGACGAGTGCGGGGTCGTCCTGCTCGGCGAGGTCGCCTCGGTCACCGTCCGCCACCCCGTCTACACGCAGCTCCCCGAGGTCCCGTACCAGTACAAGGAGCTCCTCGGCGCGATCTGGCGCGAGCCCCTGACCGGTCGCCTCGCACCCGGCGAGCGCGCCCGTACGCTGGCCTCGCTCCTGCACACCGACCCGCGCGGCCGGTCCTTCACCGAGGAGCTCGTCGCCCGCTCCGGCCTGACCCCCACCGTCTGGCTCCAGCGCCTCTTCGCCGCCCTCCTCCCGCCGCTCCTGCACTTCCTCTACCGCTACGGCACCGTCTTCTCCCCGCACGGCGAGAACGCGATCGTGATCTTCGACGAGCACGACGTCCCGGTACGGCTCGCGGTCAAGGACTTCGTCGACGACGTGAACATCAGCGCCGAACCGCTGCCCGAGCTGGCCTCCCTGCCGGACGAGGTCCGCGCGGTCCTCCTCACCGAGCCCGCCGACTTCCTGCCGCAGTTCATCCACTCCGGGCTGTTCGTCGGAGTCTTCCGCTACCTCTCCGCCCTCTGCGAGGACCGCCTGGACGTGCCGGAGGCCGCGTTCTGGTCGCTCGTCCGCGCCGAGATCCTGCGCCACCAGGCGCGGTTCCCCGAGCTCAAGGACCGGTACGAGCTCTTCGAGCTGCTCGGCGAACGGATCGGACGGCTGTGCCTGAACCGGAACCGGCTCTACGAGGACGGCTACCGCGACCGCCCCGACCGGCCGCACGCCGTCCAGCACGGCACCGTGCCCAACCCCCTGCACCGGCCGTGATTCCTCACCGGTGCGGTCACTGTCGGTGCGGACCCGTAGGGTTGGCAGTGCTATGACGAAGCCCTCCCTCCCCGACCTGCTGCACGCCGCCGTCTCCGCCGTCGGCGGCACGGAGCGCCCCGGCCAGGTGGCCATGGCCGAAGCCGTCGCCGAAGCGATCGACGGCAATTCACACCGGCTCATCCAGGCCGGTACCGGCACCGGAAAGTCCCTCGGCTACCTGGTGCCGGCGCTCGCGCACGGCGAGCGCGTGGTCGTGGCCACCGCGACGCTCGCCCTCCAGCGGCAGCTCGTCGAGCGCGACCTGCCCCGGACGGTGGAGGCGCTGCACCCGCAGCTGCGCCGCCGGCCGCAGTTCGCCATGCTCAAGGGCCGGTCGAACTACCTGTGCCTGCACCGCCTGCACGAAGGGGCGCCGCAGGACGAGGAGGAGGGGCTCTTCGACCAGTTCGAAGCGGCCGCTCCGACGAGCAAGCTCGGCCAGGACCTGCTGCGCCTGCGTGACTGGGCCGACGAGACGGAGACCGGCGACCGCGACGACCTGACCCCGGGAGTCTCGGACAAGGCCTGGTCGCAGATCTCCGTGTCCTCCCGCGAGTGCCTGGGCGCGACCAAGTGCGCCTACGGCGCCGAGTGCTTCGCCGAGGCGGCCCGCGAGCGGGCCAAGCTCGCCGACGTGGTCGTCACCAACCACGCGCTGCTCGCCATCGACGCCATCGAAGGCGCCCCCGTCCTGCCGCAGCACGAGGTGCTGATCGTGGACGAGGCCCACGAGCTGGTGTCCCGGGTGACCGGCGTCGCCACCGGCGAGCTCACCCCCGGGCAGGTCAACCGTGCGGTGAAGCGCGCCGCGAAGCTGGTCGACGAGAAGACCGCCGACTCCCTCCAGACCGCCTCCGAGTCCTTCGAGCGGGTCATGGAGCTGGCGCTCCCGGGGCGGCTGGAGCAGCTCCCCGAGGACCTGGGCTACGCGCTGATGTCCCTGCGGGACGCCGCGCGCAACGTCATCTCGGCGATCGGGGCGACCCGCGACAAGTCCGTCCACGACGAGGACGCCGTCCGCAAGCAGGCCCTGGCCGCTGTGGAGAGCGTGCACGCGGTGGCGGAGCGAATCAGCAACGGCTCCGAGTACGACGTGGTCTGGTACGAGCGGCACGACCGCTTCGGCGCCACCCTGCGAGTCGCCCCGCTCTCCGTGTCGGGCCTGCTGCGGGAGAAGCTGTTCGAGGACCGCTCGGTGGTCCTGACCTCGGCCACGCTCAAACTGGGCGGCGACTTCAACGGGGTCGCCGCCTCCCTCGGACTGTCCGCGGAAGGGGTCGAGGGGGACGACGTACCGGTCTGGAGCGGCCTGGACGTCGGCTCGCCGTTCGACTACCCGAAGCAGGGCATCCTCTACGTCGCCAAGCACCTGGCCACGCCCGGCCGGGAGGGCACCCGCGGCGACATGATCGACGAGCTGGCGGAGCTGATCGAGGCGGCCGGCGGCCGCACCCTCGGCCTCTTCTCCTCCATGCGCGGAGCGAAGGCCGCGGCGGAGGAGCTGCGGGGCCGGCTCGCCAACCCGATCCTGCTCCAGGGCGAGGAGACGCTCGGCGAGCTGATCAAGAACTTCGCGGCCGACCCCGAGACCTGCCTGTTCGGGACGCTGTCCCTTTGGCAGGGCGTGGACGTGCCGGGGGCCAGCTGCCAGCTGGTGGTCATGGACCGCATCCCCTTCCCCCGCCCCGACGATCCGCTCATGAGCGCGCGCCAGAAGTCGGTGGAGGAGCACGGCGGCAACGGCTTCATGGCCGTAGCGGCCACGCACGCCGCCCTGCTGATGGCCCAGGGCGCGGGCCGTCTCGTACGGGCCACCGGCGACCGGGGTGTGGTCGCGGTGCTCGACCCCCGGCTGGCCACGGCCCGGTACGGGAGCTTCCTGCGGGCCACGCTCCCGGACTTCTGGTACACCACGGACCGGAACCAGGCCCGGCGCTCCCTGGCGGCCATCGACGCCACCGCCAAGGCGGACGGTCGGTAGCCTGCGGGCGCGAAGCAGCCCCGGGACCGGCGCAGTGGATCCCGGGGCTGGTAGGTGGCGCGGGGCGGGCCCGACGCGGCCTCGGTCAGATCCGACGCAGGACCGCGACGACCTTGCCGAGGATGGTCGCCTCATCGCCGGGAATCGGCTGGTAGGCGGAGTTGTGCGGGAGGAGCCAGACATGGCCGTCCTCGCGCTTGAAGCGCTTGACGGTGGCCTCGCCGTCCAGCATGGCGGCGACGATGTCGCCGTTCTCGGCGACGGGCTGACGGCGCACCGTGACCCAGTCGCCGTCGCAGATCGCGGCCTCGATCATCGAGTCGCCGACGACCTTGAGGACGAAGAGCTCGCCGTCGCCGACGAGCTGCCGCGGGAGCGGGAACACGTCCTCGACCGACTCCTCGGCCAGGATGGGGCCACCGGCCGCGATCCGGCCGACCAGGGGCACATAGGAGGCGGCGGGCTTGCCCGTGGTGTCCGTGGGCTGCGAGCTGGGCTGGTCGGAACCCCGTACCTCGTACGCCCGGGGCCGGTGCGGGTCACGGCGGAGGAAGCCCTTGCGTTCCAGGGCCATCAGCTGGTGTGCCACCGACGACGTGCTGGACAGGCCGACCGCCTGGCCGATCTCCCGCATCGACGGCGGGTAGCCCCGCCGCTGCACCGAGTCGCGAATGACCTCGATGACCCTCCGCTGCCGGTCCGTGAGCCCCGAGCTGTCGGCGCGGATGCCTGGCGGTCGACCTGGCAGCGAGCGTGCGGGGCGCACGGCCTCCGCCTCCGGGTTCGAGTTTGCGTCATTCATGGCATGCACCGGCTCAAGTCGGCTCTGGGAGCGGTTCTGGGCAGTGATGGTGGCACTGTCTGCGGTGGTGGTCACGTCGGCCCCTCTCGAAATGTTCTCCCTAGCTGGACAACGGTAGTTGCTTTCGAAAGGTTGCGCCAAACACACGTTCGAGTGAAAAATCGCAGATCGTCCCGCGCGGGTATTTCGCGAGGTGTATAGACAATCGGTTTGTCGAACGCGGGTTCGGCTCCGCATTCGCTGCTTACGGTACCCTTCCCGGTCGGAACGCCACCGTCCGGGTCGGCCCCCAGTGTGGCATCGGAAAGCCCCGTCACCCTCGGTCCCGCGGTGCGACACGCGGGGTCGCCAAAATCCGCCGCAACCCAAGATCTAGTGGTTGGATGAGCGTCGCCGCCCAGAAGTTGTGGTCTCCGGTCCGGTCCCCGGTCCGCCGAGGCACCCGGGATCGCATATGCTGGTGGCTGCTCCACGAGCCCCCGGCAGAGCCCGTCGCTGTCGTTCAGGGGCCCCGTGGGGTGATTCAGTCGTGCCACGAAGGAGGGTGAGGGAACCATGCACTGCCCCTTCTGCAGGCACCCCGACAGCCGCGTCGTCGACAGCCGCACCACCGACGACGGCACGTCGATCCGCCGGCGCCGTCAGTGCCCCGACTGCTCCCGTCGCTTCACGACGGTGGAGACGGCCTCGCTGATGGTGATCAAGCGCAGCGGGGTGACCGAGCCCTTCAGCCGTACCAAGGTCATCTCCGGCGTGCGCAAGGCGTGCCAGGGGCGGCCGGTCACCGAGGACGCCCTCGCCAAACTCGGCCAGCGGGTCGAGGAGGCGGTGCGCGCCACCGGCAGCGCCGAGCTGACCACCCACGACGTGGGTCTGGCCATCCTCGGCCCCCTGCAGGAGCTCGACCTCGTCGCGTACCTGCGCTTCGCGTCCGTGTACAAAGCGTTCGACACCCTTGAGGACTTCGAGACCGCCATCGCGGAACTCCGCGAGCAGCGGCCTCACCCCGATGAGCGCGGGCCCGGTGGGACCGGTTCGGTCCCCGTGCCCGCCTCCGCCGCCGACTGACCGGACGGACCGTGCAGCGGTGCTCGCGCCCCGCTGAGCGGCCGGACGGCCCGGCGAAGAGACGTAGATACAGATACACAGCACCGTGCCGCGGAATAACGATGGCACTTTAGGGCGTTTTTGCCCGCATATGGGAGGCCTGGCATGACAGAGACGGCGAGCAGCTCGGCACGTGGTTCCCGCGCCAAGGGGACCAGGGCCGCCAAGGGCGGCCTGCGGATCGAGCGCATCCACACCACCCCCGGCGTGCACCCGTACGACGAGGTGAGCTGGGAGCGCCGTGACGTCGTCATGACCAACTGGCGCGACGGCTCGGTCAACTTCGAGCAGCGTGGCGTCGAGTTCCCCGACTTCTGGTCGGTGAACGCGGTCAACATCGTCACCAGCAAGTACTTCCGCGGTGCGGTCGGCACCCCGCAGCGCGAGACCGGTCTGAAGCAGCTGATCGACCGGATCGTGAAGACGTACACGAAGGCCGGCGAGGACTTCGACTACTTCGCGTCGCCCGCCGACGTGGAGATCTTCGAGCACGAGCTGACCTACGCCCTCCTGCACCAGATCTTCAGCTTCAACTCCCCGGTGTGGTTCAACGTCGGCACGCCCCAGCCGCAGCAGGTCTCCGCCTGCTTCATCCTGGCCGTCGACGACTCCATGGAGTCGATCCTCGACTGGTACAAGGAAGAGGGCATGATCTTCAAGGGCGGCTCCGGCGCCGGCCTGAACCTCTCCCGCATCCGCTCCTCCAAGGAGCTCCTGTCCTCCGGCGGCAACGCCTCCGGCCCGGTCTCCTTCATGCGCGGCGCCGACGCGTCCGCCGGAACGATCAAGTCGGGCGGCGCCACCCGCCGCGCGGCCAAGATGGTCGTCCTCGATGTGGACCACCCGGACGTCGAGGCCTTCATCGAGACCAAGGTGAAGGAGGAGGAGAAGATCCGCGCCCTTCGCGACGCGGGCTTCGACATGGACCTGGGCGGCGACGACATCACGTCCGTCCAGTACCAGAACGCCAACAACTCCGTCCGCGTGAACGACGAGTTCATGACGGCCGTCGAGAACGGCACCAAGTTCGGCCTGCGCGCCCGTATGACCGGCGAGGTCATCGAGGAGGTCGACGCCAAGGCGCTCTTCCGCAAGCTGGCCGAGGCCGCGTGGGCCTGCGCCGACCCGGGCATCCAGTACGACGGTGTGATCAACAACTGGCACACCTGCCCCGAGTCCGGCCGCATCACCGCGTCCAACCCCTGCAGCGAGTACATGCACCTGGACAACACGTCCTGCAACCTCGCCTCGCTGAACCTGATGAAGTTCCTTAACGACGACGGCAAGGGCAACCAGTCCTTCGACGCCGAGCGCTTCTCCAAGGTCGTCGAGCTGGTCATCACCGCGATGGACATCTCCATCTGCTTCGCGGACTTCCCGACGCAGAAGATCGGCGAGAACACCCGCGCCTTCCGCCAGCTGGGCATCGGCTACGCCAACCTCGGCGCCCTGCTGATGGCCACCGGCCACGCGTACGACTCGGACGGCGGCCGCACCCTCGCCGCCTCGATCACCTCGCTGATGACCGGCACCGCGTACAAGCGCTCCGCCGAGCTGGCCGCCATCGTCGGCCCGTACGACGGCTACGCCCGCAACGCCGAGTCGCACAAGCGCGTCATGAGGCAGCACGCCGACGCCAACGCCGTCGCCCCGCGCACCGAGGACCTGGACAGCACCATCTGGGCCGCGGCGACCGAGGCCTGGCAGGACGTCCTGCGGCTCGGTGAGAAGAACGGCTTCCGCAACTCGCAGGCGTCGGTCCTCGCGCCGACCGGCACCATCGGTCTCGCGATGTCCTGCGACACCACGGGTGTCGAGCCGGACCTGGCCCTGGTCAAGTTCAAGAAGCTCGTCGGCGGCGGCTCGATGCAGATCGTGAACGGCACCGTCCCGCAGGCCCTGCGCCGCCTGGGTTACCAGGAGGAGCAGATCGAGGCCATCGTCACCCACATCGCCGAGCACGGCGTCGTCGTCGACGCTCCGGGCCTGAAGACCGAGCACTACTCGGTGTTCGACTGCGCCATGGGCGAGCGCTCCATCTCCGCGATGGGCCACGTCCGCATGATGGCCGCGATCCAGCCCTGGATCTCCGGCGCGATCTCGAAGACGGTCAACATGCCGGAGACGGCGACCGTCGAGGAGATCGAGGAGATCTACTTCGAGGCGTGGAAGATGGGCGTCAAGGCGCTCGCGATCTACCGCGACAACTGCAAGGTCGGCCAGCCCCTCTCCGCGAAGAAGAAGGAGGAGGTCAAGGCCGAGGTCACCGAGAAGGCCGAGGAGACCATCCGCGCGGCGGTCGAGAAGGTCATCGAGTACCGCCCGGTCCGCAAGCGCCTCCCCAAGGGCCGCCCGGGGATCACCACCTCCTTCACGGTCGGTGGCGCCGAGGGCTACATGACCGCGAACTCCTACCCGGACGATGGTCTGGGCGAGGTCTTCCTGAAGATGTCGAAGCAGGGCTCGACCCTCGCCGGCATGATGGACGCCTTCTCCATCGCCGTCTCGGTCGGTCTGCAGTACGGCGTCCCGCTCGAAACGTACGTCTCGAAGTTCACGAACATGCGCTTCGAGCCGGCCGGTATGACGGACGACCCGGACGTGCGGATGGCGCAGTCGATCGTCGACTACATCTTCCGCCGCGTCGCGCTCGACTTCCTGCCCTTCGAGACCCGCTCGGCGCTCGGCATCCACTCCGCCGCGGAGCGCCAGCGCCACCTCGACACCGGTTCGTACGAGCCCGCCGAGGAAGAGCTGGACACCGAGTCCCTGGCGCAGTCGGCCCCGCTGGCCGCGGTGCCGCCGGCCCCCAAGCCGGTCGCCGTCGCACCCGTACCGGCCCCGAAGACGGCCCACAGCAGCGCCGAACTGGTCGAGATGCAGCTCGGAGTCTCCGCGGACGCCCCGCTCTGCTTCTCCTGCGGTACGAAGATGCAGCGCGCCGGCTCCTGCTACATCTGCGAGGGCTGCGGCTCCACCAGCGGCTGCAGCTGACACCGGGCGCAGCCGCGTGGGATGCGACATCCGACGTAGTCCGCGCGGGTAGCTGACCAGCAGCGCACGAAGGGGACCGGCCGGCGGCCGGTCCCCTTCGTCGTACCCGGACGGACCGCGTGCCGGCCCCGGTACGACCGGATGCGACCGCGGGGTGCCCGCCGCCGCGCGGCGGCCGGACCGGGCGGGTCGCCGGATTCGTTCGAGCCGGAGTTCGGCCTTCGGGTGCCCGGGCGGGGCGCGGCGGAACTGGTGGGGACGTACTTCGCCGAGGACTGACCCGGGCCGTATCGGGACCGTACGATGGCGCCGTGCTGGTCAAGTGGATTCGCTGCACGGTGACGGACCGACGCGGGTTCGAGCGCGGGCAGCGCAAGTGGGCGGGGCTGCCCGGCGAGCCGGGATTCCGGGGCCAGGGCGGCGGCTGGAGCCGGGGCCGGCAGGGGGTCGCGCACGTCTTCACCTTCTGGGAGAGCCGTTCCTTCTACGACTCCTTCATGGCCCGCGCGCACGACCGGCTGGCCGCCGCGCAGAACGGCACGTACACCGATCTCCGTGCCACCCTCTTCGACCACCGCTTCGATGTGAAGACGGGCTTCGAGCCGCGTTTCACCGACGCCGACGTGGTGCGGGTGGCGCACACCCGGGTCAGGGAAGGGCGCGTGGACCACTTCGCGCTCATGCAGGAGAAGGTGTGGAATCCGGCCATGGCGGGCTCGCCCGGCATGGTCCGGGGCCTGTTCGGTGAGGCTCCGGGACGGGAGTTCCTGGTGCTCTCGATGTGGCGGGCGGCCGCCGAGCACGGCAAGTACCGGCAGGAGCGGGTCGAGCGGCTTTCCCTGCGCGCCCAGATCCAGGCCGACGTGGAGGCCCTGACCGGCGACGTGGTCGACCTCGAACCGTCCTGGACGGTGTGACCGTACGACGATCGGCAAACCGGTCGGCGTGCCCGTTCGGCATGCCCGCCGATGGCCGAATAGGGTCGTGGGATGGTTCGACCACGGCGCATCGTCCTTGTCCGGCACGGGGAATCGGAAGGAAACGCCGACGACACGGTGTACGAGCGGGAGCCCGACCACGCCCTGCGCCTCACCCGGAAGGGGCGCGAGCAGGCCGCCGCGGCCGGCGTCCGGCTGCGCGAGCTCTTCGGGGACGAGACCATCAGCGCGTACGTCTCCCCGTACCGCCGGACCCTCCAGACCTTCAAGGAACTGGGGCTGGACCCCGCGCGCGTGCGGATGCGCGAGGAGCCGCGGCTGCGCGAGCAGGACTGGGGCAACTGGCAGGACCCCGACGACGTACGGCTCCAGAAGGCCTACCGGGACGCGTACGGCCACTTCTTCTACCGGTTCGCGCAGGGCGAGTCAGGGGCTGACGTGTACGACCGGGTCGGGTCCTTCCTGGAGAGCCTCTACCGCAGCTTCGAGGCCCCGGACCACCCGCAGAACGTCCTGCTCGTGACGCACGGACTCACGATGCGGCTGTTCTGCATGCGCTGGTTCCACTGGTCGGTGGCCGAGTTCGAGGCGCTCTCCAATCCGGGCAACGGCGAATTCCGGACGCTGCTGATGGGCCCCGACGGCCGGTACCGGATGGACCGCCCGTTTGAACGGTGGACCACACCCGAGCCCTACGACCTGGACGGCTAGAGTGGCGCGCGATGACCTCTGACACCTCCACCGACAGGCGCAATGCACGCGCCATGGCCAGCCTCCGCGGCCTGGCCCTGGGTGACGCCCTGGGCTCCCAGTACTTCGTCCCCGTGAACTACCCCCTCCTCAAGCGGCGCGAGCTGCCGGCCGCCGAGACCTGGCAGTGGACCGACGACACCGAGATGGCCTGCTCGGTGGTGGCGGTGCTCGCCGAGCACGGCCGCATCGACCAGGACGCGCTGGCGCTCTCCTTCGCCCACCACCACGACTTCGACCGGGGTTACGGTCCCGCCGTGAACCGGATGCTGCGTCTGGTCCGGGAGGGCGAGGACTGGCGCACCCTGGCCGCCGAACTGTTCAACGGACAGGGCTCGTGGGGCAACGGCGCCGCCATGCGCATCGCTCCGCTGGGCGCCTGGTACGCCGATGATCCGGAACAGGCCACGCACCAGGCGGAGATCTCCGCCTACACCACCCACCAGCACCGCGAGGCGGTGTGCGGCGCGATGGCCGTCGCCGCGGCGGCCGCACTGGCGGCGGCTCCGGCCGGTCCGCCCAAGGCCGCCGACCTGCTGGACGGGGTGATCGCCCTGGTGCCGCGCAGCGCGGTGGGCGCCGGGCTGCGGCGGGCGAGGGACATGCTGGACTACGGCGACGCGACCACGGTCGCGGCCGTACTGGGCTGCGGACGCCGCACCAGCGCCCACGACACGGTGCCCTTCGCGCTGTGGTCGGCGGCGCGGTCACTGGACGACTACGAGCGGGCCTTCTGGACCACCGCCCAGGTGGGCGGCGACGTCGACACGACGTGCGCGATCGTCGGCGGGATCCTGGGGGCGCGCGGAGACGCGGTGCTCCCGGCCGCGTGGATCGCGCGTACGGAGGCCCTGCCGGGCTGGCTGCCGGCGGCGGCCCGCTAGCTCAAAACGGCGGCGGGTGCTCGCCGTTCGCGTTTGTCACGGTCCTGACACAGGCGGCGTGACGATCGACTGACACCGCACGTCAGCGGCCTACTCTGTCCGCTTCGCAGTCCCCACCGGAACGCCGGGGGCTGCCGACAGGGGAGGGGAACCCGATGGCGGGGAACACCGGTGGGGCGGGCGGGGCCGAGGACGCGGCGGCCGACAAGGGCGCGGCAGGCGGAACGGGCGGAGCCGAGAGTGCCGCCGGCGCGGCCGGGATCGCGGGGGCGGCCGGCGCGGCTGAGGCACCCGGATCCGCGGGGTCCGCCGTCCCGCCCGCGGCCGTGCCTGCTGTCCCGCCTGCGGCCGACGTGCCCGCTGTCCCGCCTGTGGCCGGCGCGGCCGTTGTCGCCGCCCCCGCCGCCGTCAGCCCGGCCGGGGCGTCGTCGCCCGGGCCGATGCCGACCCACCTGGGCGTCTGGCAGGCCCGGCAGGAGCGGGAACGGGCCGCCGCCCGGGCCAGGGCCGCCGCCCCGCCCGCGTGGACCGTCCGGGTGCGGAGCGCGGAGGCCGCCCCCGTCGGTACGGCGACCCTCGCCGCTGTGCTCGCCTCCGGTCTCGCCTGCGCCCTGCTCCTCGGCGACGGTATGGGCCCCGGCCTGCTGCTCTCGGTGGTGCCCGCCGTCGTCGCCGCGTACGCCGCCGCCCGCGTGGCCGGCCGTACCGCCCGACCGTGGACGGTCGCCTGGGCGATCGGCTGCCTCGCCCTGCTCGCGGTACCCGCCCTGCGGGACTCCGCCTGGCCCTCTGTGCTGGCGATCCTCGCCGCGGTCCTGCTGGGCGCGCTCGCCCTGCACGGCAGCCGCACCTGGCCCGGCGTCCTGCTCAGCCCCCTCGGCTTCCTCGGCGCCGCCAAGTCCGGAACGGCGTGGGCCTGGGCCGGCGTGCGCTCGCGCGGCGGGTCCAACAAGGACCGCTGGCTGCCCGTGGCCAAGGCGACCGGTGTCGCCGTAATCCTCCTGCTGCTGTTCGGAACGCTGTTCGCCTCCGCCGACGCCGCCTTCGCGGACCTGCTGGGCGGCCTGACACCCGACATATCCGTCGCCGACGGGCCCGCCCGTACCGCTCTCTTCGTGCTGGGCGCGGTCCTCGCCCTCGCCGCGGCCCGGGCCGCGGCGGCCCCCTTGCGCTGGGACCGCATCGTGGTGGCGCCCGGCAAGCCGAGGTCCCGCCTCGAATGGGCCCTTCCGCTCGTCGTCCTGAACCTGCTGTTCGCCGGCTTCAACGCCGTCCAGCTGGCCGTGCTGTTCGGCGGCTACGAGAAGGTCCTGGACAGCACGGGCCTGACGTACGCCGCGTACGCCCGCCAGGGCTTCTGGCAGCTGCTGTGGGCCACGCTCCTCACCCTCGGCGTGATCGCGCTCGCGCTGCGGTGGGCGCCGCGCGAGCGTGCGGGTGACCGTCGCTTCGTCCGCGTCGTCCTCGGCACCCTGTGCGCGCTGACGCTGGTGGTCGTCGCCTCCGCGCTGCGCCGCATGGACCTCTACGTGGACGCGTACGGGCTGACGCGGCTGCGGGTGTCGGTCGCGGCCATGGAGCTGTGGCTCGGGCTGGTCATCGTCCTGATCATGGCCGCGGGCGTGTTCGGCGCGCGCTGGCTGCCCCGCGCGTTCGCGGGGAGCGCGGCGGCCGCGGCGCTGGTCTTCGGGCTGCTGTCTCCGGACGGGATGGTCGCCGAA
This sequence comes from Streptomyces sp. NPDC058662, assembly GCF_042716255.1. Taxonomy (NCBI): domain Bacteria; kingdom Bacillati; phylum Actinomycetota; class Actinomycetes; order Kitasatosporales; family Streptomycetaceae; genus Streptomyces; species Streptomyces sp. NPDC058662. The sequence goes on from NZ_JBHXRU010000020.1 coordinate 30,546, forward strand.
CGGAACGTCGCCCGCTTCGAGAAGACCGGCAAGATCGACTTGGCCTACTTCCAGTCCCTCTCGGCGGACGCCGTCCCCGCGCTGGACGCGCTGCCCGAGCCGCGACGGTCCTGCGCCCTGCGGGGGATCAACAACGACCTGTCCGCCGCCGGGGACGTCCCCTGGTACGCCGTGAGCCTGGGCGAGTACCGGGCCCGGCAGATCCTGCGCGAGCGCCCCGTGACCGTCGCCTACGAGGTCTGCGCGCGCCTGGGGACCTTCGGGAGCCGTACCGCCGGGTACTGAGTCCGACTCGATCGGATGATCGCCGAGCGGCTCGGCTGACGGAGGGATCCGGCCCGCGCGCCTTCGCCAACGTGACCGCGCCACTCGGATCCCGACGTATCGCGCCGACCGGTGCGCCGCCCGTACGGCTGGTCGCAGCGCGCCTGTGAGCCGGAACCGGAGCGACCGGGAAGGCGGTCGGGGCCGGGCGTTCCGGTCGGGAGACGGGTGCGGCGGCGACGGATCCCGGTTCGGCGCGGGCGTGTGCGCCAGCGAAGGTGGGGCCCCGACCATCGGGGGACGGGCCCGGCCGGCCGCGCACGCGACGGCCCGCGAGGAGCCATTCCGCGAAGCGGAGCGGAGGCCGCCCCGGAGGCGGGTGGGGCGGGCGCGGTGCGCGTCGGACCGGGGCCGGGGTGTGCAGGCGGCGCGGGGCGGCGTAACCTTGCTGGCGCCATGCCGTACGAAGCACCCACCCACACCGTCGAACGCTCCCTCCGTGCAACCACCGGCGCCAAGGTCATCGCCGGGGTCGACGAAGTCGGACGAGGGGCCTGGGCCGGTCCCGTCACCGTGTGCGCGGCGATCACCGGCCTGCGCCGGCCGCCCGCGGGGCTCACCGACTCCAAACTGCTCACCGCCAAGCGGCGCGACGCCCTCGTCGGCGTGCTGGAGGACTGGGTGACCGCGTACGCCCTCGGGCACGCGTCCCCGGAGGAGATAGACGAGCTGGGGATGACCGCCGCACTCCGGCTGGCGGCGGAGCGCGCTCTCGGCGCCCTGCCCGTGCGGCCCGACGCGGTGATCCTCGACGGCAAGCACGACTACCTCGGGGCGCCCTGGCAGGTCCGTACCGTGATCAAGGGCGACCAGTCCTGCGTCGCCGTCGCCGCGGCCTCGGTCATCGCGAAGGTCCGGCGCGACCGGATGATGGCCGAGCTCGGCGAACCGGGCGGCGGAATCGAGGGGTTCGCCTTCGCCGCCAACGCGGGGTACCCCTCGCCCGTGCACCGCGCGGCGCTGGAGGAGCTGGGGCCGACCCCCCACCACCGGCTCTCGTGGTCGTACCTCGACGCGCTGCCCCGCTGGCGCCACCTGAAGAAGGTGCGCCGCAGCGAGGAGTCGCTGGAGTTGGAAAACGGAGGCCAGCTCGGCTTCGATTTTTGATCGCACGCATGTGCCACCGGCCGGTACCTTTCGTACCGGTGTTTGATAGATATCACCTCATGCCTCTCACACCCGCCATCGAGGAGCCTCAGATTCACGAGAGTGCCCAGGGTCCCCGCGTCACGCCGGCCGCGAGCCGCACCGCGCAGACCCCTCGTCCCGTACCTGGTCCGCGTCCCGCCGCCGTCCCGCGGCCCGGACGCCCCGGTCCCGTCCTGCCCGCGCCGCCGGCGCAGCGTGCGCCGCAGGCGTCTGCCGGCCCCGTTCCCGCGGCCCCTGCCGCGCCGTCCGTCTCGGCGGCCGTGCCGCAGGTCCAGCTGGTCCCGGCCTCCGCCGAGGGCGCGCTGGACGCGGCTGAGGAGGCCGTCGACCTCCTCCTCGACGCCGGGCGCGCTCCCGGCGACATCCTGGTGCTCACCAGTGGCGACCCGCACCCGTGGGCCGTACACGAGCTGTCCTTCGGCGAGGCCGCGTACTGGGCCCAGCACGACGCCGGGGACGACGTCTTCTACGCGGACGCGGCGCAGGTCCAGCGCGCCGCCGGCCGTGCCGTCGTGGTCTTCGCGGCCAACGGCGGGCCGGGTGACGCGCTCAAGGACGCGCTGCCGGTCGCGCTCGCGCGGGCGGGGACGCTGCTGATCGTGTGCGGCGAGCCGGGGCGGATCAACTCCGTTCTGGGCGCCGGCGTCTGACGCCCCGTATCCGGCGCGGGCGAGGGGCGGGGCGGGCCGTGGGTCGGCCCCGCTGGAGCCCCGACCCGGCGTAACCGCACCGGGTGTGCGGCCGTGAGGCCTGCCCGGGGGCGGTTCGGTGCGGGGCGCCCGGGCCGGTACGGGGCGCCCTCGGGCCGGCACGGCCGTCCGGCGCCGCTCCGGGAACTCCTGTGAGCGGTGCGCCGTGACGGGGTACCGGAGGGCCGGGGATACGGGGTTCAGCGGGCGGCGGTCCTGCGCAGGGCCTCCGCCGCGCCACCCCCGGAGTGCAGGGAGAGCGGGGCGAACTCGGCTGCGCTGTCGCCGAGATGCCGGGGGAGCGAGCCCGAACCGGGCTGCCTGCCGCCGCGCCCCTCACCCAGGACCTGCCAACCGCCGCGTGTCAGTGTGATGTAGGCGCCGCACCGCAGCCCGTGCAGGGTGCAGGCGTCCCGCAGCCCCCACATCCAGGCTCCGTCCTCCTCCGTCCACCGCTCGTCCCCCTCACGGCAGTAGAGCAGGACGGCGGTCCGCACCGGGGTCCGCCGCCGCAGGTCGTGCGGCAGGATCCGGCGCAGTTGGGACAGCAGGGCGTTGCGGTACTCCCAGCCGTCGGCCGAGCTCGACCGTTGAACGAAGGAAGCGCTCGCCACCAGCCGCTCCTCCGGGTCGAGTACGGCGATCACGGCGGTGGACGGCACGGGGCTGTGCCGGGAGTGCAGGCCGCTGACGACCTCGCGCGGATCGCGCAGCAGCGGGATGCCGGACGCTGTCCACTCGGCGGGTTCGAGCAGCCTGCCGTGCCGGCTGACGCCGCCGGTGGACATGGCCAGGGACGTGGTCGATGGCGGGGTGAATCCGAAGGTCACGGTCCTCCCTTCGGGTACACGCCCGCGAACGGGCACGGCTGGAGTGCGGGCACGCCGCGGCGGCCCGGGAGAGCGCCGGGGAGCCGAGCGGGAGCACTCCAATTCTCGCGCGGCCGCCGAGCATGCGGCAACGAGCAATTGGCGCCGCCGACCGGAATTCGCCGGTATGCCGTTCATATCCTTGCCCCGTCCCGCCGTGGATGACGCATGGGGCTACGGCTGGAGGGCCAGCACCAGTGGGAACACCTCCTTCGCGCCGGAGCGCCGCAGCAGGCGCGCGGCCACGGCGAGCGTCCAGCCGCTCTCCGCGCGGTCGTCCACGAGGAGTACGGGGCCCGCCGCCTGCGCGAGAGCCTCCGCGAGGGCCGCGGGCACGGTCAGGGCCTGGTGGAGCCCCCGTACCCGCTGGGCGCTGTTCGAGGAGGGCAGGCCGAACTCCGGGACCTGGTCGGTGTAGGCGAGCGATCCGAGCAGCGGCATCCGCCCCACCTCGGCGATCCGCGCGGCCAGCGAGCCGACGAGCTGGGGTCGGCCGCGGGAGGGCAGCGCCACCACGCCCACGGGCCGGACGGGGGCGTCCGGGGCGCCGGACGCCCAACCGCCCGGTCCCCGGGCCCAGTCGGCGAGGACGGCCACGACGGCCTGCGCCACGTCGTCCGGGACCGGCGCGTCGGGTGTCTGCGGGGACAGCATGGGGCGCAGCCGGTTTCCCCAGCCGATGTCGGACAGTCGGCCCAGGGCCCGGCCCGTCGAGGCCTGCTCCCCGGCGGGGATACGGCCCTTGAGGTCGACGCCGACCGCGGCGAGCCCGGTCGGCCACATCTTGCGGGGCTCCAACTCCACGCCCGGGCGGCCGAGCTCACCGCGGGCGGTGTCCAGGGCGGTGGTGGAGACCTCCGCCGTGAAGCGGGCCCCGGCGCAGTTGTCGCAGCGGCCGCAGGGAGCGGCCTCCTCGTCGTCGAGCTGGCGGCGCAGGAACTCCATCCGGCAGTCCGTCGCCGCCGCGTAGTCGCGCATGGCCTGCTGTTCGGCGGCCCGCTGCCGGGCCACCCAGGCGTAGCGCTCGGCGTCGTACACCCAGGGCTCGCCCGTCGACGTCCAGCCCCCCTTGACCCGGTGCACGGCGCCGTCGACATCGAGGACTTTGAGCATGGTCTCCAGCCGGGTGCGGCGCAGGTCGACGAGCGGCTCCAGGGCGGGCAGGGACAGTGGACGGCTTGCATGGGCCAGGACGTCCAGGGTCCGGCGCACCTGCTCCTCGGGCGGGAAGGCGACCGACGCGAAGTACTGCCAGATCGCCTCGTCCTCGCGGCCCGGCAGCAGGAGCACCTCGGCGTGCTCCACCCCGCGCCCGGCCCGGCCGACCTGCTGGTAGTAGGCGATGGGGGAGGAGGGCGAGCCCAGGTGCACCACGAAGCCCAGGTCGGGTTTGTCGAAGCCCATGCCGAGCGCCGAGGTGGCCACCAGCGCCTTGACCCGGTTGGCCTGGAGGTCGTCCTCGGCCTGCTGGCGGTCGGCGTTCTCCGTCTTGCCGGTGTACGAGGAGACGGTGTGCCCGCGGTGGCGCAGGTACGCGGTGACCTCCTCGGCCGCCGCCACGGTCAGGGTGTAGATGATCCCGGAGCCCGGCAGCTCCCCGAGGTGGTCGGCCAGCCACGCCAGCCGGTGCGCCGCGTCGGGCAGGGTCAGCACGGCCAGGCTCAGGCTCTCGCGGTCCAGCGGGCCGCGGAGGACCAGCGCGTCGGTGCCGGCGCCGGTGCCCAGCTGCTCGGCGACGTCGGCGGTGACACGGGCGTTCGCCGTGGCCGTCGTGGCGAGGACGGGGACGCCCGGCGGGAGGTCGGCGAGCATGGTGCGCAGCCGGCGGTAGTCGGGGCGGAAGTCGTGCCCCCAGTCGGAGATGCAGTGGGCCTCGTCCACCACGAGCAGGCCGGTGGCGGCGGCGAGCTTGGGCAGGACCTGGTCGCGGAAGTCGGGGTTGTTGAGCCGCTCCGGGCTGACCAGCAGGACGTCGACCTCGCCCGAGGCGACCTCGGCCTGGATCCCTTCCCATTCCTCCGGGTTGGCGGAGTTGATGGTGCGGGCGCGGATCCCCGCCCGGGCGGCGGCTTCCACCTGGTTGCGCATCAGCGCGAGGAGCGGGGAGACGATCACGGTGGGGCCGGCGCCGTTCGCGCGCAGCAGGGAGGTCGCGACGAAGTACACGGCGGACTTGCCCCACCCCGTGCGCTGTACGACCAGGGCCCGCCGCTTGTGCGCGACGAGGGCTTCGATCGCCGTCCACTGGTCCTCGCGCAGCGTGGCGGTGCCCGTGGGGTCGCCCACGAGACGGGCCAGGACGGAGTCGGCCGAGGACCTCAGGTCTGCGTTCATGCCCCCATGCAACCTGATGCCTCCGACATTGCGCCAATGCCGCTCTGAGCCTGTGGATGTTGAAAGCCAAACAGTTATCCACAGGGCTTTCGGGGAGGGATCGGGCACGGGACCTTCGGGACATGACGAACAACCACGAAGCACACAGCCCGTCCGACCGCCCCTCCCTCACCCAGCGCGCCTCCGCCCTCGCCACCCAGATCACCCTGCGCAGCCCGGCGGAACTGGCCGACGCCCTGCCCTACATGCTCGGCTTCCACCCGACCGACTCGCTCGTCATGGTCGCCGTCCACGGCGGGAGCGGGCGCTTCGGCGGCCGCCTCCGGGTCGGCATTCCGACCGCTCCCGGCGAATGGGAGGACACCGCCCGGCAGGTGGCCGAATGCCTGATCCGGGGCAGCGAACGCCGCGGTGCGAAGCCTGACGGCATCGTGCTCTACCTCTGCCTGGAACCCGACGGCGAGGAGAGCGGCCAGCGCGTGATGACCCGGCTGCGACCACTCGCCCAGCGCATCAGGCTCGCCTGCGGCGCACTGGACGTGCCCGTGCTGGAGGCCCTGTGCCTGTCCGCCGGCCGGTACTGGTCCTACGTGTGCCCCGACGCACGCTGCTGCCCGGCCGAGGGCAGCCCCCTGGCCGCGGTCGGCACCTCGGTCATGGCCGCCACGGCCACCTTCGCCGGCCTCCGGCTCCGGGGCTCGCTCAAGGACATCGAGGGCCGGCTCGCGCCCCTGTGCGGGCCCGGGGCCGAGGAGCTGGAGCAGGCCCTGGACCGGGCGGCGGCCGCCTTGGTGCCGAAGATCCTCGACGGCGCCTCCCGCCAGGAGGTCGGCGCCGAGACCATCGCGCTGGCCCGGACGCTCATGCGGCGCCTGACGCTCGCGCCGCCCATCGAGGGCGGTCCCCGGGCCGAGGACTGGGACGACTCACTCCTCGCCCACGACGAGGCGGCCTCACTGATCATCGGCCTCCAGGACCGGGAGGTCCGGGACATCGCCGCCGAGTGGATGGAGGGCGAGGAGGCCGCCCCGGCCCTGCGGCTCTGGCGGGCCCTGGCCCGACGCTGCGTCGGGGCGTACCACGAGCACGCGGCGGCCCCCCTCACGCTCGCGGGCTGGGTCTCCTGGTCCACGGGGGACGAGCCGACCGCCCGGATCGCGCTGGGCATGGCCCTTCGGGCGGACGCCGAGTACCGCTTCGCGCAGCTGCTCCACCACGCCTGCAACGAGGGCATCGACCCCGAGGGGCTCAGGCAGTGCCTGCGGGCGGAGCGGCGCAGCAGGGAGCCCCGCCGCAAGCGCCGCGCCGCCAGTACCCGGCCGTCGGGCCGCCGGGGTCGGACGGCGCCGGGCCGCGTGTCCCGCCGTACCGCGGGGAGCGGGTCGTGAGCCGACGGGGGTGCCCGGACCGCGGTGCGCCCGGGTGCCGGCTCAGGCGCCTTCTCGGGGCCCTCCGGGGGGCGGCCGCCGGTACGGCGGGCGTGCGGCCGCCGAACCGGGCCGTGACCCGGGCGGGGCCGGGGGCGTTCAGTTGTGGGGTGGTGGGGGCCCGGCCGCGCCGCCGCCCAGCCGAACCGACCGGAGCGCAGACAAGGCGACCCATGTCCCACCCCGCACCGCCCCGCCCGACGGGGGTTCCCGCCGCCCGCAGACCCGAGCTGCCCCCTGTGCACGGCGCTCTCATCTGCGTCGCGGCCCCGGGCCTGGCCATCTCGCCGGAGCACGGCCAGCTGACCGGGCGGGGGATCGACGGGATCTACCTCGCGGGGCGCCGGCTGCTGTCCCGTTGCGTGCTGCGCGTCGGCGGACGGGACCCGGTCGCGGTCCAGGGGCGCCGTCTGGGCCCGGACCGGGCCGCGTTCACGGCGACCGTGCGCACCGGCGCCGAGCCCGGTCCCGATCCGGACATCGGGGTGGAGCGGGTCCGGCACGCGGACGGCACCGAGCGGATCACCGTGCGCAGCTTCGCCTCCCGGCCGGTACGGGTCCCCGTCGAGATCCTGCTCGGCACCGACCTGGCGGAGCTGGCCGAGGTGGCGGTCGGCCGGTCCGGGCCCGAGGTGCCGGCCGGGGTGCACGCCGCGGGCCTGCGGTGGAGTGCGGGCGGTGCCGAGGCCGTCACGGCCGCCGATCCGCCGCCCGACGACGCGCTCGCCTCGGCCGGGCTGCTGCGCTGGCAGCTCGAACTGGGGCCCGGAGAGGCACGCGTCATCGAACTGCGCACCACGCGGGACCGCGGCGCGCGCGCCTCCGTGGGCCAGGTGGCGAACCCTCTGGCCGACGCCCGCGCCGAAGCGGACGACCCGCGCGCGGAGGAATGGCTGCGGACCGGCGTCGAGGATTTGCGGGCCCTGCTGCTGAGGGACCCGGAGCGGCCCGGCGACGCCTTCGCGGCCGCCGGGGTCCCCTGGCGGCTGGGACTCGCCCCGGCGGAGTCGCTGTGGGCCGCGCGGATGGCCCTGCCCCTGGGTACCGGGCTCGCGGGGGCGACCCTGCGGATCCTGGCCCGGACCCAGACCGAGGCGTCGGGCTCCGACGCGGGCATGATTCCGGGCCCGCTGCGGGGGGCGGGGCCGCAGCTGCCGCCGGGGTGCACCGGAACGGAAGCGACGCTGGCCTTTCCGGCGGTGCTCGCCGAGGCCCGGCTGTGGGGGATGCCGGAGGAGGAGGTGGCCCGGCTGCTCCCGGCCGCCGAACGCTGCCTGGACTGGCTGCGCGGCGCTCTCGGCGGGGACGGTTTCCTGGCCGATCCGGATCCGGGGCCCCGGCGCTGCGAGACGCAGGCCCACGCCCACCGGGCCGCGTTGCTCGGCGCCGACCTCCTCGACGGCTGCGGGCGGCCCGGCGGCGAGGAGTGGCGGGACTTCGCGGCCGCGCTGCGGGACAGGTTCCGGTCCGCGTTCTGGGTCGACGGCCCGGACGGGGGGAGTCCGGCCGCCGCGCTCCACCCCGACGGCCGGCCCCTGCCCCGGCTGACGGGGGCGGCCGCCCACTTGCTGGACACCGGCCTCCTCGGGGGCGGCCGCCTGGCCCCCGGACTGCTGGACCGCCCCCGTACGGAGCAGTTGGCCCGGCTGCTCGGGGCGCCCGGCATGGACTCGGGCTGGGGGCTGCGGAGCATGGCCGCGAGGGAGCCCGGGCACAACCCGTTCGGCCACCGCTCCGGAGCGGTGCGCGCGTACGAGAGCGCCGTGGCCGTCGCGGGCCTGGCCCGGGCGGGCTTCGAGAAGGAGGCGGCCGGTCTGCTCCGGGGGCTGCTGGACGCGGCCGAGTGCTTCGGGTACCGACTGCCGGAGATGTTCGCCGCCGAACAGCGCACCGCCGGCAGCGCGCCACTCCCGCATCCGGCGGCGTGCCGCCCCGCCGCGGTGGCCGCGGCGGCCGGGATCCACGTGCTGACCGCTCTCGCGGGCATCCGCCCCGACGCACCGGGGGGCACGGTCAGACTCGTCCCCCTCCCCGGAGCCCCGCTCGGGGCGTTGCGGCTCTCGGGCCTGCGCGTATCGGGGCAGCCGTTCGCCGTCCGGATCAGCAGGCTCGGCCTCGCTATGGTGGAGGAGGCGGCGGATGAACTCCAACTGGGAGGCTAGTGCCCTCAAGGTCGCCAAAGCGCTGTTTATCGTCAGGCAGACGACTATGATCGCGGCATGTCGCCCTACGACCCGTCGGCCTTCCCGCCCTTCGCCGTCACCGTCGACCTGGTCGTGCTCACCGTGCGGCGCCACGCGCTCTGCGCGCTGGTCGTCCGCCGAGGTGAGCAGCCGTTCCAGGGCCGCTGGGCACTGCCCGGCGGATTCGTGCGGGGGGACGAGGACCTCGCGGCCGCCGCGGCACGGGAGCTCGCCGAGGAGACCGGGCTGTGCGCGCACGACCCGGCCTCGCCGGGCGTGGGCAACGGCGCGCACCTCGAACAGCTGGCGACATACGGGGATCCGAAGCGTGATCCGCGGATGCGTGTCGTCAGCGTGGCGCACCTGGTGCTGGCTCCGGACCTGCCGGCGCCCCGGGCGGGCGGCGATGCCAACAGCGCGCGCTGGGCCCCCGTGGACGAGGTGCTGGCCGCCGACGACGAGTCCGTGGCGGGACTCGCCTTCGACCACGCCCGGATCCTCGGCGACGGAGTGGAACGGGCCCGTTCCAAGATCGAGTACTCCTCTCTGGCGACCGCCTTCTGCCCGCCCGAGTTCACCGTCGGCGAGCTGCGCCGCGTCTACGAGGCCGTCTGGGGCGTGGCCCTGGATCCCCGGAACTTCCACCGCAAGGTCACCGGGACCCCCGGGTTCCTGGTGCCGGCCGGAGGGACGACGACCCGTCAGGGCGGGCGCCCGGCCCAATTGTTCCGCGCCGGCGGGGCCACCCTCCTCAACCCGCCCATGCTGCGTCCGGAGATCTGACCCGGCGACACCAACCCGGCGTGCGGGCCCGGTGCGTCGAAAATCGGACATATCGCGTTATCTTGCTTGCGGTACTCACGCTGCCGCAGAGCGGTCTCACCCCCCGCGAGAGAAGCGATGCTCCAGGCCATCGGAATCACCAGCGCCCCCCGCCCCGCCGCCCCGCCCGTCGTGGACGACCTCACTTTCGAGGCGCGTCCGGGGACCGTGACCGCCCTGCTCGGAGAGCCGGGATCGGGCAAGACCACCGCCCTGCGGCTCATGCTCGAACTCGAACCGGGCCGCGGCGTCACGTACTTCCGCGGCCGTCCGCTCCACCGGATCCCGCACCCCGGCCGGGAGGTCGGCGTCCTGCTCGGCGACGTCCCCGGCAATCCCGCCCGGACCGTCCGCAACCAGCTGCGGATGCTGTGCGCCGCCGCCGGGGTGCCGGCCTCCCGCGCCGACACCATGCTGGAGGTCGTCGGCATCGGAGGCCTGCGGGACGAGCGGCTCGGATCGCTCTCGCTCGGAATGGAGCGCAGGGTCGCACTGGCGGCGGCGCTGCTCGCCGACCCGTGCACCCTGCTCCTCGACGAACCCGGAGCCGGACTCTCGCCCCGGGAGCGGGGCTGGCTGCACGGGCTGCTGCGCGGCCACGCGGACCTCGGCGGAGTCGTGCTCTTCACCACGGACGACGCCAAGGAGGCCGCCCGCAGCGCGGACCGGGTCGTCAGCATCGAGGCAGGCCGCCTCGTCGCCGACCAGGACGCCGCCGAGTTCGCCCGGACCCGGCTCCGGCCGAGGGTCGCCGTGCGCACCCCGCACGCGGCCCGACTGGCCGACGTCCTGGGCCGCGAGGCCCGGGCGGCGCAACGCGCCGTGGAGATCGTCGAGGAGAGCGGCAGCCGCCTGTCCGTGTACGGCAGCAGTTGCGCCGAGGTCGGCGAGGCGGCCTTCCGGCACGGGGTCCTGGTGCACCAGCTCGCCGACGAGACGGGCGACGCCGGAGCGCCCGCGTCACCGGTACCGCCCGCACGCGCCGGAGCGCCGGGCCCGACCGCGCCCGGCGCCCCCCGCGCGGAGGCCTTCGCGGGGGAGGAGCACGGTCGTCCGCGGTCCGCCCGGTCCCGCGGACCCGCCTCGGCGGCCCGCCGCGTGGGCGGGCCGCTGCGGCCGCTGCGCTACGAACTGCTCCGGATGTTCGGCACCGCCACCCCCGTACTGACGGCCGCCGTCGTCGTCTGCGTCTCCGTCCTCACCGCCCTGGTGCTGGCGCGCGTCGGAAACACCCCGCAGAACCGGTTGCTCGCCGCCTGGCCGGAGCTGCTGCCGTTGCCGCCCGCCGCCCTCGGCGCGGGGCTCCTCGGCGCCCTGGCCTTCGGGGAGGAGTACCGCTACCCCGCGCTCGCCGCCGATCGCGGGACCGTCCCCCGCCGGATGGGACTGCTCGCCGCCAAGCTCGGCATGTGCGCCGCCCTGGCCCTGATGCTCGGCGCCCTGACCGTGACCGCGGACGCGGCCGCCCTCGCCCTCGTCTTCGACAGCGGCCCGCTGCGCACTCCCGCGCAGTGGTGGTCCCCGGCGGCGAGTTGGGCCGGGCTGCTCATCGGGTGCGCCTGGTCCGGCGTCCTGGCCTCCGGCGTCTTCCGCTCCGCCACCGCCGGCCTGGCGGCCGTGCTGGCCGTACCCGTGATGGTGGTGCCGCTGGTGCGCCGGGTGCTGGAGGACCCGTCCGCGTACCCGGTGACCGGGCTCGTGCACCGGCTGCGGGGCCTGACGTGGGTCCAGTGGCCGCCCGAAGCCGACCGACTCGTCCTCGGAGCCCTTCGGGTGATGGCCCAACCCGTCGGAACGGCGCTGGTGTTGTCGCTGATGGTCCTGTTGTGCGCCTATGGGTTCACCGGACTGCGCAGCAGGGTCCGTTGGTGACCGTTCCGGAGCGGGAGAAGTCACTCGCGGGACTGTTGAAGTCCACCTCGCGTGATGCGGACCGCAACTTCCCGTAGATGGCGGGTTCCTTACGATAAGTCGTCAATTGCGTAGGTGGTGCCGATCACCCTTTCGTGTGCTTTTCACCAAAGACCTCAAGGGTCGCGAAGGCACGGCCGACAAAGGATTCGTGAGTACCCTTGCGCACGCCATGATGACCGCCGCCCGCCACGCCGACTCCGGCCTCGCCGGCCCGGGCGAACTCGACCGCTACCCCTTCGCGGAGGCCTCCGGAGCCGACCGCGTCGCACCGCCCCGCTGGGACGGCGCCGATGTCGAGTTGAGCCGGGTCGGCCGCCGGGCCGCCGGCAGCCGCGGCCGCGGACTGCACGGCCAACTCGTCCAACAGCTCGGACAGATGATCGTTTCCGGGGATCTCGGTGCGGACCGTCCCCTGGTCCCCGAAGAGATCGGCCAGCGGTTCGAGGTCTCCCGTACGGTTGTCCGCGAATCGCTGCGGGTCCTGGAGGCCAAGGGCCTCGTCAGCGCCCGCCCCAACGTCGGAACCCGGGTCCGCCCCGTCGCCGACTGGAACCTGCTCGACCCCGACATCATCGAGTGGCGGGCCTACGGCCCCCAGCGCGACGACCAGCGTCGCGAGCTCAACGAGCTCCGCTGGACCATCGAGCCCCTCGCCGCCCGCCTCGCCGCCGGCCACGGCCGTCCCGATATCCAGCAGCGCCTGTCCGACATGGTCGAGATCATGGGCCACGCCCTCGGCCAGGGCGACTCGATCACCTTCGCCCGCGCGGACAACGAGTTCCACGCCCTCCTTATCCAGGTCGCCGGCAACCGCATGCTGGAGCACCTCTCCGGCATCGTCTCCTCGGCCCTCCAGGTATCCGGCAGCCCGATCGCCGCCTGCGACCGGCCCAGCGAGACCAACGTCGCCCACCACGCACGGATGGCCGAAGCCCTGGCCGCGGGCGACGCGACGGGCGCCGAGAACGCCATGCGTCAGCTCCTGACGGTGCATCCGGAGGTCGAGCGCGTGGTTCCCGCCCCGCGCGAGCACTGACGACGGGTCGCGCGGGGGCGCGGGGGTGTGCTGAGGTGTCGCCGGGCCCGGACGGGTCCGGCGACACCCGCGTTCGGGCACCGTTCACCCCGCCCCGCCCCCGCCGGTTGCCCGGCCCGGACGGCACCGCACATACCTCAGGGCGCGTGCCTGAAAGCCCGTGCGGGAGCGTCGTACCGCGAGCCCGCGCCCGCGACCCCGTACCGAGAGCCCGGCAGCCCGAAGGCCCGGCAGCCCGACGGCCGAGCCCCGCGCGTCCGGGTCCGTGTCCCCGTCCCGCCCTCGGACGGGCTGCGCAGGACAGCCGAAACCGCGCGTATGACCCCATGACCGGCATGGCGGCATACGGGGTGTGACTCGGGCCACGAAGATTGCGCGTAACGCTCCGCGAGGTCACGCGATGACTTAAGAGGTGATGGCCGACGGAGGGAAGACAGCAGCCCTTGGGGGTGCTGTGCAGCTCCCCGGTCCCTGCCCACGCCTCCGGCCCATCCCCAGTCGGTGGTCGTCGGCTCCGGTTCAGCACCACGAGGCCCGGGGTCGGAATCCGTTTCCATCGTTCCGAGAGGTTGTTCGTGTCGGCCAGCACATCCCGTACGCTCCCGCCGGAGATCGCCGATTCCGAGTCCGTGATGGCGCTCATCGAGCGGGGCAAGGCCGAGGGGCAGATCGCCGGCGATGACGTGCGTCGGGCCTTCGAGGCTGACCAGATTCCTGCGACCCAGTGGAAGAATGTCCTGCGCAGCCTCAACCAGATCCTTGAGGAAGAGGGTGTGACGCTGATGGTCAGTGCCGCGGAGTCGCCCAAGCGCACCACCCGCAAGAGCGTCGCCGCGAAGAGCCCGGCCAAGCGGACGGCGACCAAGACCGTCGCGGCGAAGACGGAGACGGCGCGGCCCGCGGCCGACGCCCCGGCAGCGGAAGCCGCGGACCCGGAGACCACGGACGCCCTGGCACAGGAGCCGGCGGCCGAGCCCGCGGCCAAGAAGACGGCGGCGAAGAAGACGGCGGCCAAGAAGGCCGCGCCCGCCAAGAAGACCGCGGCGAAGAAGACGGCAGCCAAGAAGACGGCGGCCAAGAAGGACGCCGACGAGGCCGGGGACGGCGAGGCCTCCGACGACGGTCCCGAAGCGGCAAAGGGCGAGGCGGACGAGGAGGAGGAGGGCGGCGAGAACAAGGGCTTCGTCATCTCCGACGACGAGGACGACGCCCCCGCCCAGCAGGTCGTCGTGGCAGGTGCCACCGCCGACCCGGTCAAGGACTACCTCAAGCAGATCGGCAAGGTGCCCCTCCTCAACGCGGAGCAGGAGGTCGAGCTCGCCAAGCGCATCGAGGCCGGCCTCTTCGCCGAGGACAAGCTGGCGAACTCCGACAAGCTGGCGCCCAAGCTCAAGCGCGAGCTGGAGATCATCGCCGAGGACGGCCGGCGCGCGAAGAACCACCTGCTGGAGGCCAACCTCCGCCTCGTGGTCTCGCTCGCCAAGCGCTACACCGGCCGCGGCATGCTCTTCCTGGACCTCATCCAGGAGGGCAACCTCGGTCTGATCCGCGCCGTCGAGAAGTTCGACTACACCAAGGGCTACAAGTTCTCCACGTATGCCACGTGGTGGATCCGGCAGGCGATCACGCGTGCCATGGCCGACCAGGCCCGCACCATCCGCATCCCGGTGCACATGGTCGAGGTCATCAACAAGCTCGCCCGCGTGCAGCGCCAGATGCTCCAGGACCTCGGCCGGGAGCCCACCCCGGAGGAGCTGGCCAAGGAACTCGACATGACCCCGGAGAAGGTCATCGAGGTCCAGAAGTACGGCCGCGAGCCGATCTCCCTGCACACGCCGCTCGGCGAGGACGGCGACAGCGAGTTCGGCGACCTCATCGAGGACTCCGAGGCCGTCGTCCCGGCGGACGCCGTGAGCTTCACGCTCCTGCAGGAGCAGCTGCACTCGGTGCTCGACACCCTCAGTGAGCGCGAGGCGGGCGTCGTCTCGATGCGCTTCGGCCTCACGGACGGCCAGCCCAAGACCCTGGACGAGATCGGCAAGGTGTACGGCGTCACGCGCGAGCGCATCCGCCAGATCGAGTCCAAGACCATGTCCAAGCTGCGCCACCCGTCGCGCTCCCAGGTGCTGCGCGACTACCTGGACTGATCGCACGGACCGTCGGCGGAGCCGACGGGGACGGTGGTGCCGGTGGCCGTGCGCGGGTGCGCACGGCCACCGCGCGTCCCACTCTGGGTGGAGTCATGCACACTCGGAGTCAGGAGGCCTCATGCGTCGTCCCTTTGCCCGTGCTCTGGCGGGGGCGCTGACCCTGGCGGCGGGAGCGGCCGCGGCGCCGCTGGCGCAGGTGTCGCCGGCCGTCGCGGACAGCGTGGTGATCGGCGGGAAGCCGGTGAAGGTGGCCGACAGCCCCTGGGTGGTGGCTCTGGCCAGCCGTGACCGGTTCGGGGGTACGCGGGGCGGCCAGTTCTGCGGGGGCGTCGTCGTCACTCCGACGAAGGTGGTGACCGCGGCGCACTGCCTGGGGCGCCAGGTGCTGGGCGGTCCGGTTGAATCCGTTCCCGACCTCCGGGTGATCTCCGGACGTACGGAGCTGGGCGCGACCGACGGCCGGGAGATCGAGGTGCGCGCCGCCCGGGTGAACCCGGACTACGACCCGGCGAGCAACGCCGGCGACCTCGCCGTACTGGACCTCGCCGAGGCGGTGCCCGCGCACCACGTGCTCCCCATGGCCGGCGCCGGGCACCCGGGCTACACGGCGGGTACCGAGGCGTCCGTGTACGGCTGGGGCGACACCAGCGGCTTCGGCGACTACGCGTACGGGCTGCGGGCGGCCCGGGTGACCGTCCTCTCGGACGAGGCCTGCGGCCGCGCCTACCCGGGCGACGCGGACGGGCAGTACCGGGCCGACTCCATGGTGTGCGCGGGGCGCGACAACGGGGGCAGGGACGCCTGCCAGGGCGACAGCGGGGGCCCGCTGGTCGCGCGGGGCGCCCTCATCGGTCTGGTGTCGTGGGGACGGGGCTGCGGGCGGGCGGACAGCCCGGGGGTGTACACGCGTGTCGCCCCGCTCGCCGACTTCGTGACGGGCTCGGAGAGGGCCGGCTGGGCCTCTGGGGCGCGAGACATCGCGGACGGCCCCCGGAGGGGCTCAGAAGTCGCCGTACGGCCCGTACGGGGGCAACTCGCGGACCGGCTCGGGTAGGGCGTCCGGCTCAACGGGGCATGAGGACGGGCGGTACTCCTGGGTCTCAGGAGTACCGCCCGTCGACCGGCCTGGCCGGTCCTGGCTCGTCGGATGCGAGGTTCGGCCTTGTGTCAGCGGTCCTCGGGTTCGGCAGGGGCTGCCGGAGCGGACGTGAGCCGCTCGGTCTCATCCTGTATTTCCGCGGCGATCTTCTTGAGTTCCGGCTCGAACTTGCGCCCGTGGTGGGCGCAGAAGAGCAGTTCACCGCCGCTCAGCAGGACGACGCGCAGATATGCCTGGGCGCCGCAACGGTCGCATCGGTCAGCGGCCGTCAGCGGGGTCGCGGGTGTCAGAACAGTAGTCACGTCGCCTCTTCTCTAGCTCGACGAGCTGTCGTACCAGGGTCAACATCCAACCAGGCCGAAAACGTTCCCGCTCGCGGCTTTTCCTCGAAACTTCCTTCCGAAGCTGGCCGGCTGTTGCCGGTTGGCGGCGAAGGAGCCGTATTGCGTTGCTTTACGGTTTCGCGTTGTCAGTCGTTCGCTTGTGCAGTTCCATCCTCCCCGGCGTGCGTGCCAGGTTGTGCATGAGGACGTGCCCGAACCCTAAATGGTTCATGCCTGGAAGGGAACGTGATGTTTCCTTCACCCGCCCGGGGTATCGAACACCCGTGCGTATCTGGACTAGGGTGGGGAGCGGGCGAGGGTGGCGTTGCATCGGCTCTACCAGGCCTCGGTACCCTTCCACGGACAACCGAGCCACCCCTGCGCCCGACCGGGCCAGAAAAGAAATTCAGCGAGGAGCGAACTGCGTGACCGCCGACACGTCCGTGCCTTCCAGCGCGCTGCTGTCCGGAGCAGACCGGGACGGTTCCAACTACACCGCGCGGCACCTGCTCGTCCTCGAAGGCCTGGAGGCCGTCCGCAAGCGCCCCGGCATGTATATCGGGTCCACCGACAGCCGGGGCCTCATGCACTGCCTCTGGGAGATCATCGACAATTCCGTCGACGAGGCCCTGGGCGGCTACTGCGACCACATCGAGGTGATCCTCCACGAGGACGCCTCCGTCGAGGTCCGGGACAACGGCCGCGGCATCCCCGTCGACGTCGAGCCCAAGACCGGGCTGTCCGGCATCGAGGTCGTCATGACCAAGCTGCACGCCGGTGGAAAGTTCGGCGGCGGCTCGTACGCCGCCTCCGGCGGTCTGCACGGTGTCGGCGCCTCCGTGGTCAACGCCCTCTCCGCCCGGCTGGACGTCGAGGTCGACCGGAACAGCGCGACGCACGCCATCAGCTTCCGCCGCGGCGTTCCCGGCATGTTCACCGAGCAGGGCCCCGACAGCCCCTTCGACCCGGCCAACGGCCTCCGCAAGGTCAAGCGGACGGCCAAGGGCAAGACCGGCACCCGGGTCCGCTACTGGGCCGACCGGCAGATCTTCCTCAAGGACGCCCGGCTCAACCTGGAGACGCTCTACCAGCGAGCCCGCCAGACCGCCTTCCTCGTCCCCGGCCTGACCCTGGTCGTCCGGGACGAGCGCGGCCTCGACGGCGCCGGCAAGACCGAGGAGACGTTCCGCTTCGACGGCGGGATCAGCGAGTTCTGCGAGTACCTCGCGCAGGACAAGGCGGTCTGCGACATCCTGCGCCTGACCGGCACGGGGATCTTCAAGGAGACCGTCCCGGTCCTCGACGACCGCGGCCACATGACCCCCACCGAGGTCACCCGGGAGCTCGGAGTGGACATCGCCCTGCGCTGGGGCACGGGCTACGAGACCAACGTCAAGTCCTTCGTGAACATCATCGCCACCCCCAAGGGCGGCACCCACGTCTCCGGCTTCGAGCGCTCCGTCGCCAAGACCGTGAACGAGGTCCTGCGCTCGGCGAAGCTGCTGCGCGTCGCCGAGGACGACGTCGTCAAGGACGACGCGATGGAGGGGATGACGGCCGTCGTCACCGTCCGCCTCGCCGAGCCGCAGTTCGAGGGGCAGACCAAGGAGGTCCTCGGGACCTCGGCGGCGACCCGCATCGTCGCCGCCGTGGTGGCCAAGGAGCTCAAGGCCTTCCTGACCTCGACCAAGCGCGATGACAAGCAGCAGGCGCGGGCCGTGATGGAGAAGGTCGTCGCGGCCGCCCGGACCAGGATCGCGGCCCGTCAGCACAAGGAGGCGCAGCGCCGCAAGACCGCGCTGGAGTCCTCCTCGCTCCCGGCCAAGCTCGCCGACTGCCGCAGTGACGACGTCGACCGCAGCGAGCTGTTCATCGTCGAGGGGGACTCGGCGCTCGGTACGGCCAAGCTCGCCCGGAACTCGGAGTTCCAGGCGCTCCTGCCCATCCGCGGCAAGATCCTGAACGTCCAGAAGTCCTCGGTCTCGGACATGCTCAAGAACGCCGAGTGCGGAGCGATCATCCAGGTCATAGGAGCCGGTTCGGGCCGGACCTTCGACATCGACGCAGCCCGGTACGGCAAGATCGTCCTGCTGGTCGACGCCGATGTGGACGGCGCGCACATCCGCTGCCTGCTGCTCACGCTCTTCCAGCGGTACATGCGGCCCATGGTCGAGGCGGGCCGGGTCTTCGCCGCCGTGCCGCCCCTGCACCGGATCGAGCTGGTCCAGCCGAAGAAGGGGCAGGACAAGTACGTGTACACGTACTCGGACAACGAGCTGCGGCAGACGCTGCTGGAGTACCAGCGCAAGAACATCCGGTACAAGGACGCGATCCAGCGCTACAAGGGCCTCGGCGAGATGGACGCGGACCAGCTGGCGGAGACCACCATGGACCCGCGCTTCCGCACCCTGCGGCGGATCAACATCGGCGACCTGGACTCGGCGGAGCAGGTGTTCGACCTGCTCATGGGCAACGAGGTGGCCCCGCGCAAGGAGTTCATCACCAGCTCCGCGGCGACCCTGGACCGGTCGCGCATCGACGCCTGACCGGCTCACGGCACACCGACGTTCTTCACTCCATCACCTGATGGAGTGAAGAGCGTCGGTACACCAGTCCGGAAACCGTCCATTCCGCACATCCTTGTGGGCACGCGGCCAATGCGGCAGCGGACAAGGAGAGTTCGGTGGACAAGCACGATGGTCGCGATGCCGGAACGATCCGGCTGGACGACCCCTGGTACGACGCCCTCGCCGTGGGCTGGGGTGAGGGCGAGGGTGAGGAAACGTCCCCGCCGCGTCCGGCTGCCGGCCCCTGTGCCCGGCCCAAGCCCCGCGCGTCCGAGATCTACCTCGAAGTGCAGCGCAGCGCGGCCTTCCAGGAGGTGCGCGGCCGGTACCGCCGGTTCGTCGTCCCCGCGACCGTCGGCTTCTTCCTCTGGTACGTGGCCTACGTGGTCGCCGCCACCGCGGCGCCCGGCGTCATGGCCCGGCCCGTCGCCGGCGCCGTCAATGTGGCGATGCTCGCGGGACTCGGCCAGTTCCTCACCACCTTCCTGCTGACCTGGGCGTACGCCCGCCATGCGCGCCTGCGCCGGGACCGGGCCGCGCTCGATCTGCGCTGGACCGTCTTCGAGCAGGAGCGCGACCAGGAGCGGACCCGGGCGAGGGGGAGCGGCCGGTGACCACCGAGCACCAGACCCTCGCGCTGATCCTGTTCAGCCTCTTCATCGCGGTCACGCTGGGCATCACCACCTGGGTCAGCCGCAACCGGCACGGCTCGGCCGAGGAGTTCTACGCGGGCGGGCGGCTGTTCTCCCCCATGGAGAACGGTTTCGCCATCGCGGGCGACTACATGTCGGCCGCTTCCTTCCTGGGCATCTCCGGCCTGATCGCCCTGTTCGGCTACGACGGCATGCTGTACTCGGTGGGCTTCCTCGTGGCCTGGCTCGTGGTGCTGTTCCTCGTCGCCGAACTGGTCCGCAACTGCGGGCGCTTCACCCTCGCCGATGTGGTCGCCGCCCGGATGAGCGAGCGGCCCGTGCGGATCGCGGCCGGTACCTCCTCGGTCGTCGTCTCGGTGCTCTACCTCGTCGCCCAGATGGTCGGCGCCGGCAGTCTCGTGGGCCTCCTCCTGGGCAATTCGAGCGCGGCGGCGCGGACGCTGACCGTCATCGGGGTCGGCGCGCTGATGGTGGTCTACGTGTCCTTCGGCGGGATGCGCGCCACCACCTGGATCCAGATCGTGAAGGCCGTCCTGCTCATGGGTGGCGCGATCACCCTCACCGCCCTCGTACTCCTGCGCTTCCACGGGAACTTCGACCAGCTCCTCACCAGCGCCGCCGACCGCAGCGGGCACGGGGCGCGGTTCCTGGGCCCGGGTCTCAAGTACGGCGGGGACTGGACCGCCCGCATCGACTTCATGAGCCTGGGACTCGCCCTGGTCCTCGGCACGGCCGGACTGCCGCACATCCTGTCGCGCTTCTACACCGTGCCGACGGCGCGGGCGGCCCGCCGGTCGGTGGTCTGGGCGATCGCCCTGATCGGCGGCTTCTACCTGATGACCATCGTGCTCGGCTTCGGTGCGGCCGCGCTGGTCGGGCCGGACGCGGTGCGCGCCTCCAACGCCTCCGGGAACACAGCCGTCCCCCTGCTCGCCGCCCACCTCGGCGGGGGCGCCGGATCCACCGGCGGCGCCGTGCTGTTCGCCGTCGTCGCCGCGATCGCCTTCGCCACCATCCTCGCCGTGGTCGCCGGGATCACCCTGGCCTCCTCCGCCTCGGTCGCCCACGACCTGTACGCCTCGCTCAAACGCCGGCACGCCCGGCAGCGCAGCGAGGTCTCGGTGGCCCGAGCCGCAGCCGTGGGCATCGGGGCGGTGGCGATCGCGCTGGGGCTGCTCGCCCAGAACCTCAACGTGGCGTTCCTGGTGGGGCTGGCCTTCGCGGTGGCGGCCTCCGCGAACCTGCCGGTGCTGCTCTACTCGCTCTTCTGGTGCCGGTTCACCACGCGGGGGGCGGTCTGGTCGGTGTACGGGGGCCTGCTTCCGGCGGTGCTGCTGGTGCTGGTCTCCCCGGTGGTGTCCGGCAGCCCGGAATCGCTCTTCCCGGGCGTGGACTTCCAGTGCTTCCCGCTCCAGAACCCGGGGATCGTCTCCATTCCGCTGGGCTTCGCGGCGGGCTGGATCGGTACGCTCGCCTCGGCGGAGGAACCGGACGAGGCGAAGTACGCGGAGACCGAGGTCCGGTCCCTGACCGGCGCCGGAGCCGTCTGAGTCGGAGCTGTCTGAGTCGGCGCGTCACGAACTGTCGGACGGACGCCAGGTGTAGCGGTGCTCCGGGCGGCCGGTCTCGCCGTAGCGCAAAGTCAGGGTGACCCGGCCGGCTCGGTCGAGGAGCTTGACGTAACGCTGGGCGGTCTGGCGGCTGATGCCGGCGCGATCGGCGATCTGCTGGGTGGACAGCGGCCCGTCGGCGGAGCGCAGGACGTGCCGGACCAGCTCGGCGGTGGTCGGCGAGTGGCCCTTCGGGAGCTCGTTCGGGGACCCGGCGGTGGCGAGGGCGCCGAAGATCCGGTCCACCTCGGCCTGTTCGGCCTCACCGCCGGTGTCCAGGGTGCGGCGCAGACTCCCGTACGCCTGCAGACGCGCGCGCAGGCCCGCGAAGGTGAACGGCTTCACCAGGTACTGGAGGGCGCCGAGGCGCATGGCGGCCTGGACGGTGGCGAGGTCGCGGGCGGCCGTGACCATGATCACGTCGGTGCCCTGGCCGCGCTGGCGCAGGCGGCGGACCAGGTCGAGTCCGTTCTCGTCGGGTAGGTAGTGGTCCAGCAGCACCAGGTCCACCGGGCGCGAGGTGAGCAGCTCCAGGGCCTCGGCGGCGGAATGCGCCTGGGCCACGACCCGGAAACCGGGAACCTTCGCCACGTACGCCGCGTTGATCCGGGCAACACGCATGTCGTCGTCGACGACCAATACGTGGATCGGGGTCTCGTTCACCGCAGGGCCTCCGGGAGTTCGACGGAGAATTCCGCCCCTCCGTCCGCTGCTGCACCGGCCCGGGCGCTGCCGCCCTGCCGCTCCGCGAGGCGGCGTACGAGGGCGAGGCCGAGCCCGCGCTCGCGGTGGGCCTCGGGCTGCTTGGTCGACCAGCCCTCGGTGAAGATCTCCTCGCGGCGCGCGGCGGGGACTCCGGCGCCGCTGTCGCGCACCCGCAGCACGGCGGTACGGCCCTCCGCGCGCAGCTCCACCTCGACCAGGGGCGCCGGCGAGCCGGCGGCGGCGTCCACGGCGTTGTCCACCAGGTTGCCGACGATCGTGACCAGGCCGCCCGGGTCCACCAGGCGATCGGGCAGCAGCGTGCTGCCGGCGAGGCGCAGCGGGACGCCGCGCTCGGCCGCGACCGTCGCCTTCCCCACGAGGAGGGCCGCCAGCAGGGGGTCGTGGACCTTCTCGGTGACCTGCTCGGCGGTGGTGCGGTGCACGCCGGCGACCTCCGTCACGTACTCCACCGCCTCCTCGTGCAGGCCGAGCTCCAGCAGACCGAGGAGGGTGTGGAGGCGGTTGGCGTGCTCGTGGTCCTGCGCGCGCAGGGCGTCGATCAGGCCCCGGGTGGAGTCGAGCTCGCGTCCCAGGCGCTCCAGCTCGGTGCGGTCGCGCAGGGTGGCGACGGCGCCGCCGTCCTCGGTGGGCATCCGGTTGGCGACCAGGACCCGGGGCCCCTGGACGGTCAGCAGGTCGCGGCCGGTGACCCGCCCGCACAGGACGTCGGCGGTGCGGCCCTCCCCGAGCACCTCGTCCAGCGGGCGGCCGGTGACGGCGTCGGGGGACTGCGGTGCGAGGCCCAGCAGGCGCGCGGCCTCGTCGTTGACCAGCCGGACGCGTCCGGCCCGGTCGAGCGCGATCACGCCTTCCCGAATGGAGTGGAGCATGGCCTCCCGCTCGGCGAGCAGGCCGGCGATGTCGGAGAAGGCGAGGTCGCGGGTCTGCCGCTGGATCCGGCGGGAGAGCAGGTAGGCCACGAGCGCCCCGGCGGCGAGCGCGCCGCCCGCGTACGCGAGCAGGCCCGGGATGGCTCCGAGCAGCCGGTCGCGGACGCTGTCGTAGGCGATACCGACCGAGACGGCGCCGACGATCTCCCCGTCGGCGGCGAGGAGCGGGACCTTGCCGCGCGCGGTGCGGCCCAGGGTCCCCTCGTCGATCTCCATGACCTCCCGGCCCGCCAGCGCGTGGCGGGGGTCGGTGGAGACGGGCAGCCCGATCCGGTCGGCACTGGGATGCGAGCGGCGGATGCCGCCGAGGTCGAGGACGACCACGTACTCGGCGCCGGTGGCACGGCGGATCCGCTCGGCCGACGACTGCACGGGCCCGTCGGCCGTGGGGCCGGCGGCCAGCAGTCCGGCGGCCAGCGACGGGTCGGCGGCCGCGCTCTGCGCGATGGCCAGCGCGCGGCGCATGGCCTGGTCGTCGAGCTGGGCGCTGAGCGGGGCGAGGAACAGCCCGGTGGCCAGCAGGACGACCCCGCCGGCGATGGCCAGCTGGGTGAGCAGGATCTGGGAGACCGCCCGTCTGGGCAGCCCGAGGCGCCGAGCGCTCATGAGGGGGAACCGCATGAGGAGCAACGGTAGGTCGGCTTCGGTACAAGCGGTATTTCCGGCTGCTACGCAAATCGCTTGCGTTAGTTGCGCCCAGCTTGCGCAAGCAATATCTGTCTGGAAATGCCGTCAAGGCGGTAGACGACGCAGCAGCTCTCTGCAACTCTCGCACGGCACGACGCAAATTCCTGTCTCACCTGGTTCGGAAAACTCATACCGAGGGACGAGGACATATGAGAAGCCTCAACTGGAGACGGCGGGCCCTGGCCGCCCTCCTCAGCACGGCCCTACTGCTGCTGGGATGGCCCGCGCTGAGCGCCGCGGCGGGGGGTCCGAGCATCGCCGCCGGCCGGCCCGCGACCGCGAGCAGCACCAACGGGGCCCACACGGCCGCCAACGCCACCGACGGCAACCAGTCGTCGTACTGGGAGAGCGCCGGCGGCTCCCTCCCGCAATGGGTGCAGACCGACCTCGGCGCCACCACCCGCGTCGACCAGGTGGTGCTCAAGCTGCCCGCCGCCTGGGAGAGCCGCAACCAGACCCTCTCCGTGCAGGGCAGCGCCGACGGCACCGCCTTCACCACCCTGGTCGGCTCGGCGACGTACGCCTTCGGCCCGGGGAACGCCAACACAGTGGCGATCGCCTTCCCGGCCGGCCAGACCCGCTACGTCCGCGTCGACATCACCGCCAACACGGGCTGGCAGGCCGCGCAGCTCGCCGAGCTGGAGGTGCGCGCCCCCGGCGAGTCCTCGGTCAACCTGGCGCTCGGGAAGACCCTGACCGCGAGCAGCAGCACCCAGGCCTACCTCCCGGCCAACGCCAACGACGGCAACACCGCCAGCTACTGGGAGAGCGTGAACAACGCCATGCCCCAGTGGATCCAGGCCGACCTGGGCGTCGCCGTGCGCGTGCACCGGGTGGTCCTGCGGCTGCCCGAGAGCTGGGGCCCGCGCACCCAGACCCTGAAGATCCAGGGCAGCGTGAACGGCACGGACTTCACCGACCTCACCGCCGCCGAGCCCCGCGCCTTCGACGCCGCCGGTGGCAAGGCCGTGACCGTCGCCTTCGACGCCGCCACGACCCGCCATGTCCGCGTGCTGATCTCGCAGAACTCCGTACAGCCCGGCGGCCAGCTGTCCGAGCTGGAGATCTACGGCCCGCAGAGCGGCGACACCCAGGCCCCCACCGCGCCGGCCGGGCTCGCGTACACCGAGCCCGCCACCGGCCAGATCCGGCTCACCTGGCAGGCCGCCACCGACAACACCGGCGTCACCGGCTACGACGTCTACGCGAACAACCAGCTCCGCACCAGTGTCGCCGGCGGGGTCACCACCTACACCGACACCCAGCCCACCGGCGTGAGCGTCACCTACCACGTCCGGGCCAAGGACGCGGCCGGCAACCAGTCGGCGAACAGCAACAGCGTGACCCGCGCCGGCGACACCGGCGACACCCAGGCGCCCACCGCCCCGGGGGCCCTGACCCTCACCGAGCCCGCCGCCGGGCGGATCGCCCTGGCCTGGCAGGCGTCCACCGACAACGTGGCCGTCACCGGCTACGAGGTGTACGCGAACAACGTGCTGCGCACCACGGTCGCGGGCGGCGCCACCACCTGGACCGACGCCCAGCCGGCCACCGCCACGGTCAGCTACGTCGTGCGCGCCAGGGACGCCGCCGGCAACCGCTCGGCCGCCAGCAACACCGTGACCCGCAACGGCAGCGGAGGCGGCGGCTCCAACCTGGCCGTCGGCAAGCCGGTCACCGGCTCCTCGGTGATCCACACCTTCGTCGCCGAGAACGCCAACGACAACAGCACCGCCACCTACTGGGAGGGTGCGGCCGGCGCTTACCCGAGCACTCTGACGGTCAGGCTCGGCGCCAATGCCGACGTCGAGCGACTGGTCCTCAAGCTCAACCCGGACAGCGCCTGGGGCGCCCGCACCCAGAACATCCAGGTGCTCGGACGTGAGCAGAGCGCCGCGGGCGTCACCCCCCTGGTCGCGGCCAGGGACTACGCCTTCGACCCGGCGTCCGGCAACACCGTCACCGTCCCCCTGGGCGCCCGCGTCGCCGACGTGCAGCTGCGCTTCACCGCCAACACCGGCTCGTCCAACGGACAGATCGCCGAGTTCCAGATCATCGGGGTGCCGGCGCCCAACCCCGACCTGGAGATCACCGGCCTCAGCGCCGCCCCCGCCGCCCCGGTCGAGTCGGACTCCGTCACGCTGTCCGCCACCGTGCGCAACAGCGGGCCGGCGCCCGCCCCCGCCACCGCCGTCGCCTTCAAGCTCGGCGGCACGACGGTGGGTACGGCGCAGGTGCCCGCCCTGGTGGCGGGAACCGGGGCCGCGGTCAGCGCCGCGATCACCCCGCGCGACGCGGGCAGCTACCCGCTGAGCGCGATCGTCGACGAGGCGAACACCGTCGTCGAGCAGAACGACACCAACAACACCTGGACGGGCGCCCCGCTGGTGGTCCGCCCGGTCGACAGCTCGGACCTGGTCGCCTCGGCCGTGAGCTGGTCGCCCGGCGCGCCGGCCGCCGGTCAGGCCGTGGGGTTCACCGTCACCGTACGGAACCAGGGCTCCGTGGCCGCCGCCTCCGGCACCCATGGGGTCACCCTCCTCCTCCAGGACGCGGGCGGCGCCACCGTCCGCACTCTGACGGGATCCTTCAGCGGCGCGCTCGCCCCCGGCGCGTCCACGGCCCCGATCGCGCTCGGCAGCTGGCCGGCCGCGAACGGCAAGTACACCGTCAAGGTGGTCCTCGCCGACGACGCCAATGAACTACCGGTCAAGCGCGGCAACAACACCTCGTCCAAGCCGCTGTTCGTGGGACGCGGCGCGAACATGCCCTTCGACATGTACGAGGCGGAGGACGGGGTGGCCGGCGGCGGCGCGACGGTCGTCGGTCCCAACCGCACCGTCGGAGACATCGCGGGCGAGGCCTCCGGCCGCAGGGCGGTCAACCTCGACGCGACCGGGGAGTACGTCGAGTTCACCACCCGCGCCGCGACGAACACCCTGGTCACGCGGTTCTCCATCCCGGACGCCCCCGGCGGCGGAGGCATCGACTCCACGATCAACGTCTACGTCGACGGCACGCTCAGGAAAGTCCTGCCGCTGACCTCCAAGTACGCCTGGCTGTACGGGGCCGAGGCCTCGCCGGGCAACGCGCCCGGCTCGGGGGCCCCGCGCCACATCTACGACGAGGCCAACATCCTGCTGGGCGAGACCGTCCCGGCGGGCAGCCGGATCCGGCTCCAGAAGGACGCGGCGAACACCTCCACCTACGCCATCGACTTCGTGAGCCTGGAGCAGGCCGCGGTCCTCCCCAACCCGGACCCGGCCACCTACACCGTGCCGACCGGATTCACCCACCAGGACGTGCAGAACGCCCTGGACAAGGTCCGGATGGACACGACCGGCAAGCTCGTCGGCGTCTACCTGCCGCCGGGCGAGTACGCGACGGCCGCCAAGTTCCAGGTGTACGGCAAGGCGGTCCGGGTGGCCGGCGCCGGACCGTGGTTCACCCGCTTCCACGCGCCCGCGACCCAGGACAACACCGACATCGGCTGGCGTGCGGAGGGCACCGCGAAGGGCTCCTCCTTCACGGGATTCGCCTACTTCGGCAACTACACCTCGCGCATCGACGGCCCCGGCAAGGTCTTCGACTTCGCCAACGTCTCCGACATCACGATCGACAACATCTGGAACGAGCACATGGTGTGCCTGTACTGGGGCGCCAACACCGACCGGATCACGATCAAGAACTCCCGGATCCGCGACATGTTCGCGGACGGCATCAACATGACCAACGGCAGCACGGACAACCTCGTGACCAACAACGAGGCACGGTCCACGGGCGACGACAGCTTCGCCCTCTTCTCCGCGATCGACGCGGGCGGCGCCGACATGAAGAACAACATCTACGAGAACCTGACCACGATCCTCACCTGGCGCGCGGCGGGGGTGGCCGTCTACGGCGGCTTCAACAACACCTTCCGCAACATCCACATCGCCGACACCCTCGTCTACTCGGGTATCACCATCAGCTCGCTGGACTTCGGGTACCCGATGAACGGCTTCGGGACGGATCCGACCACGTTCGAGAACATCTCGATCGTCCGGGCCGGCGGCCACTTCTGGGGCGCGCAGACCTTCCCGGGCATCTGGGTCTTCTCGGCCTCGAAGGTCTTCCAGGGCATCCGGATCAACAACGTCGACATCGTCGACCCTACGTACAGCGGCATCATGTTCCAGACGCAGTACATCGGAGGCCGGCCCGTCAACCCGATCACGGACACCGTCCTGCGGGACGTCACCATCACCGGGGCCAGGAAGAGCGGCGACGCCTTCGACGCGAAATCCGGCTTCGGCCTCTGGGCGAACGAGATGCCGGAGGCCGGGCAGGGGCCGGCGGTCGGTGAGGTCACGTTCCACAACCTGAGGATGAGCGGGAACGCCGTGGACGTGCGGAACACGACCTCGACGTTCCGGATCAACCAACTGCCGTAGCGGGCGCGCGGAACGCTGCCCGGGGGAGTGGCTCCTCACCCCTTCCGGGCAGCGCTTCCGTACGCCAAACTGGCTGTAATCGAACTGCAAGGCGCTTGCATTCCTTGCGCTAGTCTTGCGCTCATGACGCGACGACTTGCTCAAGTGGCGAAGAAGGTGGGGGTCAGCGAGGCAACGGTCAGCCGGGTGCTCAACGGCAAGCCGGGCGTCTCGGACGCGACCCGACAGTCCGTGCTCACCGCCCTCGACGTCCTCGGCTACGAGCGCCCCACGCAGCTGCGCGGTGAGCGGGCCCGCTTGGTCGGGCTGGTCCTGCCGGAACTCCAGAACCCCATCTTCCCCGCCTTCGCCGAGGTCATCGGCGGCGCGCTGGCGCAGCAGGGACTCACCCCGGTGCTGTGCACGCAGACCACCGGCGGGGTCTCCGAGGCCGACTACGTCGAGCTCCTCCTCCAGCAGCAGGTGTCCGGCGTGGTCTTCGCCGGCGGGCTCTTCGCGCAGGCCGACGCCCCGCACGCGCACTACCGGCTGCTGTCCGAGCGCAAGGTCCCGGTGGTGCTGATCAACGCCTCCATCGAGGACCTCGGCTTCCCGTGCGTGGCCTGTGACGACGCCGTCGCGGTGGAGCAGGCCTGGCGCCACCTGGCCTCCCTGGGGCACGAGCGGATCGGCCTGGTGCTGGGCCCGCCCGACCACATGCCCTCGCTGCGCAAGCTGACGGCCGCCCAGACCGTCGCCGCCGCGGCCGGCGCCGAGCTCCCCGCTGCCCACGTGGAGCGGGCGCTGTTCTCGCTGGAGGGCGGCCACGCGGCCACGTCCCGGCTGCTCGACCGGGGGATCACCGGCATCATCTGCGCGAGTGACCCGCTGGCCCTCGGCGCCATAAGGGCCGCCCGCCGCCGGGGCCTCGACGTGCCCCGGGACATCTCCGTCGTGGGCTACGACGACTCCGCGTTCATGAACTGCACCGAGCCCCCGCTGACCACCGTCCGCCAGCCCATCGAGGCGATGGGCCGGGCCGCGGTGGAACTGCTCACGGCCCAGATCCAGGGCGCCGCCGTCCAGCCGGGAGAGCTGCTCTTCGAACCGGAGCTGGTGGTCCGCGGCTCGACCGCGCAGGCCCGCCGCGACTAGTACCCGTACCGTCTCCGCGTCTCGCGCGCAGGGCTCCGGAACGTCCGTCGGACGTTCCGGAGCCCTTTTTGCGTTCCGCGTCCGCGTCCTACAGGGCTGCTGTCAATGTCTTCCGGATTTTGCGCGGGATATTGCGTTCATCTAGGGGCGGTGGTTGAGTGTGCCGCGCTCGCCCCCATGCCTCCTGCTCGAAGCTCGAAGGGGACCACCGATGAGAACCAACATCCGCCGCAATGTCGCGGCAGCCCTCGTCTCCGCGCTCGCCGCCACCGCCCTCGCGGCCTGCGGCACGAGCAGCAGCGGCACCGACGACCAGCCCCCGGCCGGCGGCGGTTCCACCGACGCCACCGCCCCCGCTCGACCCGAAGACCAAGGTCACCCTCTCCATCGACTGCATGCCGCCGACGGCCAAGGCGGCCGAGCTCAAGCAGTGGAAGGAGGACGTCGCGGAGTTCAACAAGACGTACCCGAACGTGACGATCGAGGGCCGCTCCACCCCCGGCCAGTGCCTGGAGCCGCCGCGCTTCACCGCCATGCTCAAGGCCAAGTCCCAACCGGACGTCTTCTACGCCTACTTCACCGATCTCCAGCAGGTCCTCGACAACGACGGAGCCGAGGACGTCGCGGCCTACGTCACCCCCGCCTCGGTGCCGGCGCTCGACGACATCGACAAGAGCGTGCTCGACGTCCTGCGGCGCGACGGAAAACTCTACGGCCTGCCCACCAGCAACTACACGATGGGCCTGCTGGTCAACCGCACGCTCTTCCAGCAGGCGGGCCTCGACCCCGACGCCCCGCCGCGCACCTGGGACGAGGTCCGGGCGGCGGCCAAGAAGATCGCGGCCCTCGGCAACGGCGTCGCCGGCTTCGGCGAGTACAGCGTCGACAACACCGGGGGCTGGCACTACACGGCCACCATGTACGGGATGGGCGGCGACATCGTCGGTGCGGACGGCAGGGCGGCCTTCAACAACCCCACCGGCAAGCAGATCGTCCAGAACCTGCACGCCATGCGCTGGGAGGACGACAGCATGGGCCGGACCCAGCTGCTCAAGTGGGGCGACCTGCAGAAGCAGATGGCCTCGGACAAGCTCGGCATGTTCCTCGCCGCGCCCGACGACATCACGTACATGGTCCAGCAGCTGGGCGCGAAGTACGACAACTTCGGCATGGGGCCGATTCCCGGCGGCGCGAGCACCCTGGCCGGCGGCAACGGCTACATGATCAAGAAGGGCAGCTCGCCCGACAAGATCAAGGCGGCCGTCGCGTGGCTGAACTTCAAGACCCTCGCGGTGGGCAAGGGCCAGTTCCGGTACGACCGCAGCAAGGCCGACGGCCTTCCCGTCGGCCTGCCCCAGCCCGCCTTCTTCACCGGGGCCAGCAAGGCCCAGGACGACGCCCTGAAGGCGGCGAACGCCACCATGCCCGTCGCCAACTTCAAGGCCTTCCTGGACAACCCCGTGCCCGGCAAGGCCGAGCCGCCGAAGGCGCAGGAGGTCTACAAGGTCCTCGACAAGGTGATGTCGGGCGTCCTCACCAGCAAGGACGCCGACCCGGCGCAGCTGCTCGGCGAGGCGGAGAAGGCGGTCAACCAGGTGCTCGCCAACCAGTAGCGCCCCGGGGCGGGACGCGGCGGCCGGCCTCCCCGGTCCGCGGCGCCGGTCCCGCCCCGACCGGAGAACCTCCCGGGCCGCCGGCGGCGCGACCCGGATGCGACGACCCCCGAGGAGCGAGCGGCGATGCCGGCCCCCACCCTGACCCCACCCTCCCGTGCGGAGTTCTCGCGGGCGCTCAAGCGCAACCTCACGGCCCACGGCTTCCTGATCGGCGCCGTCCTGTGCTTCTCCTTCTTCTCCTGGTACCCCATGGTCCGGGAGTTCCTCCTGGCCTTCCAGACGACCGAGGGCGGCGCCACCCGCTGGGTCGGCTGGGACAACTTCCGCTACGTCTTCGGAGACCCGAACTTCTGGCAGGCCTGGCGCAACACCCTGCAGTTCACCGGCCTCGCCCTCGTCCTCGGCTTCGCGGTCCCCTTCGCGGTCTCGCTCGTCCTGAACGAGCTCCGCCACGCGCGCGCCTACCTGCGGCTCCTCGTCTACCTGCCGGTGATGCTGCCGCCCGTGGCCTCGGTCCTGCTCTTCAAGTACTTCTACGACCCCGGACACGGCCTGTTCAACCGGGCGCTGGAGGCCCTCCACCTGCCCGCGCAGGACTGGCTGCAGTCCACCGACACCGCGATGCTCTCGGTCGTCATCGCCTCGACCTGGATGAACATGGGCGGCGCCACCCTGATCTACCTGGCGGCCCTCCAGGGCATCCCGGGCGAGCTCTACGAGGCGGCCGAGCTCGACGGGGCCGGTCTGCTGCGCAAGATCTGGCACGTCACGATCCCGCAGACCAAGCTCATCCTCTCCCTGATGCTGCTCATGCAGGTCATCGCGACCATGCAGGTGTTCGTCGAGCCGTTCCTGCTGACGGGCGGCGCCGGTCCGGAGGGCTCGACCACCACCGTCGTCGTGCTGATCTACCAGTACGCCTTCAGCTTCAACCACTACGGCGGTGCGGCGGCGCTGGGCCTGTGCCTGCTCGTCCTGCTCGCGGGCTTCTCCGCCGTCTACGTCCGCCTGAGCCGCGACAACGAGAGCTGACGGGGGAGTACTTCACATGGCAGAGCGCACGCTGATATCGCCGACCCAACTGGCCCGCACCCGCGGCCGAGTCCTCTACTGGACGGTCCTCGTCCTGGTCGTGGCCGGTTTCACCCTCGTCTTCCTCGGCCCCCTCTACTGGATGGTCGCCGGCGGCCTCAAGAGCACCGCGGAGTTCGCCCAGGTCCCGCCCACCCTGGTACCGGACTCCCCGCACACCGCCAACTACACCGCCGCCTGGAAGGTCATGGACCTCGCGCGGCTGCTCCTCAACACCCTCTACTACGCCTTCGGGGCGCTCGCCTTCCAGCTCGTCCTGGACGTGGCCGCCGCCTACGCGCTGTCCGCACTGCGGCCCGTCCTCGGCAAGGCGGTGCTGGGCATGATGCTGGCGACCCTGATGATCCCGGCCACCGTGCTGGTCGTGCCGCAGTACCTCACGGTCCTGGACATGCCCCTGATCGAGCGGAACCTGCTCAACACGCCCTGGGTGATCTGGCTGCCGTCCGTCACCAACGCCTTCAACATCTTCCTGCTGAAGCGGTTCTTCGACTCCATCCCCAGGGAGATCCTCGACGCCTCGGCCATCGACGGGGCGAGCACCCTGCGCACCCTGCGCTCCGTCGTCCTGCCGATGTCGAGGCCGGTCCTCGGCGTGGTGTCCATCTTCGCGGTGGTGGGCGTCTGGAAGGACTTCCTGTGGCCGATGCTGACGCTGCCGGACCCGGCGCTGCAGACACTGAACGTCGGCATCTACTCACTGGCCTCCGGAGTCCCCGAGAACCACCTGGTCGCCGCGCTCGCGATGGCCTCGGCGCCCACCCTCCTCATCTTCCTGATCTTCCAGCGCAACATCATGAGCGGTCTGACGGCGGGCTCCCTCAAGGGCTGACCGCGTGGTCGAACGCATGCCCATCACCTGCCCACTGCGCGCCGACCGCGTGCCGACCACCCCGAGCCGGACGCCCCTGAACCGCCGCGGACCCCTGAAAGGACCCCTCGTGGCCGACCTCCCCCCGCCCGAGAACGCCGCCGACTGGTGGCGCTCGGCCGCCATCTACCAGGTGTACGTACGCAGCTTCGCCGACGGCGACGGGGACGGCACGGGCGATCTCGCGGGTGTCCGATCCCGCCTGCCCTACCTGGCCGACCTCGGCGTGGACGCCCTGTGGTTCACGCCCTGGTACCTCTCCCCGCTGGCCGACGGCGGCTACGACGTCGCCGACTACCGGGCCGTCGACCCCGCGTTCGGCACCCTCGCCGAGGCCGAGAAACTGATCGCCGAAGCGCGCGGGATGGGTATCCGGACGATCGTCGACATCGTGCCGAACCACGTCTCGGACCAGCACGCCTGGTTCCGGGCCGCCCTCGCGGCCGGCCCCGGGAGCCCCGAGCGGGAGCTCTTCCACTTCCGGCCCGGCCGGGGCGAGCACGGCGAACTGCCCCCGGGGGACTGGCCCTCCCAGTTCAACGGCGCCGCCACCTGGACCCGTGTACCCGACGGGGAGTGGTACCTGCACCTCTTCACCCCGCAGCAGCCCGACCTCAACTGGGACCATCCCGCCGTGCGCCGGGAGCACGAGGAGGTGCTGCGTTTCTGGTTCGAACGGGGCGTGGCCGGCGTACGCATCGACTCCGCGGCCCTCCTCGCGAAGGACCCCGCCCTGCCCGATCTCGACGGGCGCCCCGCCGAGCCCTGGCCCGGCGGGACCCACCCGTACATCGACCGCGACGAGCTGCACGCCATCTACCGCTCCTGGCGCGCCGTCGCCGACGAGTACGGCGCCGTCTTCGTCGGCGAGGTCTGGCTGCCCGACTCGGAGCGCTTCGCCCGCTACCTGCGCCCCGACGAGCTGCACACCGCCTTCAACTTCTCCTTCCTCAGCTGCCCCTGGGACGCCGCACGGCTGCGCACCTCCATCGAGGAGACCCTCGCCGAGCACGCCCCGGTCGGCGCGCCGGCCACCTGGGTGCTGAGCAACCACGACGTGACCCGTACCGTCACCCGCTACGGGCGCGCGGACACCGGCTTCGACTTCGCGGCCAAGGCCTTCGGAACACCGACCGACCTGGCGCTCGGCACCCGGCGGGCGCGCGCCGCCGCGCTGCTGACCTTGGCGCTGCCCGGTGCGGTGTACGTGTACCAGGGCGAGGAGCTGGGCCTTCCGGAAGCTGATGTACCGCTCAGCCGGATTCAGGACCCCATGCACTTCCGGTCGGGCGGCACCGACCCCGGCCGGGACGGCTGCCGGGTCCCGCTGCCGTGGACCGCCGAGCCCTGGAGGGACCCGTGGCTCCCGCAGCCCGCGGGCTGGGCTGTGTACGCGGCGGACCGGCAGGACGGCGATCCGGACTCCATGCTGACCCTGTACCGGACGGCCCTCGGGCTGCGCCGGCGGGCGGCGGGCTTCGGCGGCGGATCGCTGGAATGGCTGCCCGCGCCCCCCGGAGTGCTGGCCTTCACCCGCCCCGACGGGCTGCTCTGCGTCACCAACCTGTCCGGCGGGCCCGTTCCGCTGCCGGGCGGTGCGAACGTCCTGCTGGCCAGTTCCCCCCTCGACGGCACGGGGCTGATCCCGCAGGACACGGCGGTCTGGCTGCGGCCCTGACCCCGCGGCCGGGCCGCCACCGCCACCGGACCGGCAGCCGCCCCCGGCACGGGCCGCGGCGGGCGGCGGTTGACTACGATCGACCGGGTGAACAGCAGGCAGCCCCTCCCCGTCGTCGTCCTCGCCGGTTTCCTCGGAGCCGGCAAGACCACCGTGCTGAACCACCTCCTCGCGAACCGGGGCGGCACCCGGATCGGGGTCGTCGTCAACGACTTCGGCTCGATCGAGGTCGACGCCATGTCGGTTGCGGGCCAGGTCGGGGACTCGATGGTCTCCCTCGGCGGCGGCTGCCTGTGCTGCGCCGTCGACGGCAGCGAGCTGGACGCGTACCTGGAGAAGCTCGCCGCGCCCGTCCACGGGATCGATGTGATCGTCATCGAGGCGAGCGGGCTGGCCGAGCCGCAGGAGATGATCCGGATGCTGATGGCCAGCGAGAACCCGGACATCCGCTACGGCGGCATGGTGGAGGTCGTGGACGCCGCCGAGTTCGAGGCCACGCGGGCCAAGCATCCCGAGACGGACCGCCACCTCGCCGTCGCGGATCTGGTGGTGCTCAACAAGACCGACCGCGTGGACGCCGCCGCCCGGGCCCGGATCGAGGCGCAGCTCGCCGCGCTCTGCGCCCCCGGCACCCCGATGGTGGCGGCCGACCACGGGCGGATCGACCCCGAGCTGCTCTTCGACCGCCGCCCCTGGACACAGACCCGGGGGCAGCTCTCCTTCGAGGACCTGCTCGCGGAGGCCGACGACGGCTGCCACGCGCACCCGCACGCGCACGCGCACGCCGCGTACGAGAGCGTGGAGTTCGTCTCCGAGCAGGCGCTGTCCCCGCGCCGGTTCATCGATTTCCTCGACCGGCGCCCGGCCGGGCTCTACCGGATCAAGGGCTTCGTCTATTTCGGCGTGCCCGGGCACGAGGAGCGGTACGAGGTCCACGCCGTCGGGCGGTTCCTCCGCTTCGCCCCGCAGCCCTGGGGCCGCGGCGAGGCGCGCACGACCCGGCTCGTCCTGATCGGCTCCGGCACGGACGGCCCCGGGCTGCTCCGGGCACTGGGGGAATGCCGCGAGGCGGCGCCGCAGGACGCCGGCCCCGAGAGCATGTGGGGTGTGCTGCGGTACGTGGCGCAGCCGCCGGGGCCGGCGCCGGCCCCGGGTGACGACGCCGGTCCGGAGCTGGACCCGCTCGCGGATCCGGAGCTGGACCCGCTCGCGGATCCGGACCTGGTCGCGGATCCGGACCTCGACCCGGACCCGGACCTCGACCCCGACCCGCGCCCGGGCCTCGGACCGGCCGGGTACTGAAGCCGGCGCGGGCGGCCGGGCGGCCGTCGGCCCGCCTGCCCGCCGTCGGCTTCCCGGCCGCCGGCTACGCGACCTCCACGCCGTACTCCCGCAGCAGGTCCTCCAGGCCGCCCCGGTAGCCCTTGCCGCCGATCACGAAGTCCCAGTCGCCGTTCGCCCGGCGCCGGAAGGAGCCCAGTACCAGGGCTGTCTCACCGGCCCGCCCGTCGGAGACCTCCAGCCGCCCCACCTCCGCGCCCGCCGCGTCGAGGAGCCGGATCCGCGCGTCCGTGAAACCCGCCAGGTCGGCGTGCGGATCGGCCTCCGGGTCGATCGCGGCGACGAGGACCAGCCGGTCGGCCCGCGCCGGCAGGGCGTCGAAGGCGACCTCCAGGGCGGCCTTGTCGGGCTCCGCGTGGGCCCGGGCCCGTACCGAGCCGTCCGGTGTCCGGGGGTTGTTGTAGAAGACGAAGTGCTCCTCGCTCAGCACCCGGCCGCCCGCGCAGACCATCGCGCACACGTCGAGTGCGACCGCGCCCGACCAGGACATGCCGAGCACGTTGTGGTCCGCGGCGGGGGCGGGGTCGGGCGCCGGCCGCGCCGGCACCTCGGCCGCGGGACCGCCGCCGAGCCGCCCGCGCAGCCCGTACTGGTGCAGCAGCTCCACGAGCCTGGTTCCGGGAACCAACTCCAGCGGCTTGCCGTTGGCAAAGGTGTACGACCCGGGACCGAAGGACGCGGTGGTGACCAGCACCCCCTTGTTCGCCCCCTTGTCCTGCACCGTGCCGTACAGGTCCCGTACCGCCGTGGGCGGCACGGTGTTGCGGTAGCGCTTGACCTGCACCACGATCCGGCCGCCGCGGATCGGGGCCGGGTCCAGCGCCTCGACGTCGACTCCGCCGTCGCCCGACCGCTGCGTCGTGACCGCCTCCATGCCCATCGCCCGGAAGAGCTCGGCCACCAGGTTCTCGAAGGCGATCGGATCCATCGCGAACAGGTCGGGCTCCTCCTCGCCGCCGCCCGCGTGCCCGTGGCTGACGACCTCTCCGCCGACCTCGTCCGGCCGGCGCCCCGCCCGGACCGGGGCCAGCTGGTCGGGCCGCGCGGACAGCTGCCCGCGCAACCCGTCCACCAGGCAGTCCACCGCGCTGACCTGCTCCAGCCGCAGCCCCGCGAAGGCGGTTCGCGCCACCGCCGCGGCGGCGAGTACGAATTGCGCCTCCTGCCCCGTCACCGGATCGTGGCAGTCCACGAAGCCGTTCACCACGACCGAGTCCAGCACCCCGAACTCGTCCGCCGCGTACAGCTCGCGCACCACCAGCAGGACGCACTGCGCCAGCAGGTCCCGGTACAGTGCGCGCCGCTCCGTGGCCGGACGGGGCTTCGGCCTGTCCTGGTCCGTACTGGGCAGGTACTGCACCGACCTGGCTTCCGGCACCACCGCGAAACCGGGGAGCTCCCAGTCCAGGACGAGCTGGCGCGCCGACGGGTCGTACGCCGCCGCCACCTGCCTCGGCAGCGACTCCGGCCAGGCCGTCGAGGCGTACAGGGCGGCCGAGAAGTACTCCACCGCCGCCTCCACATCACCCGCGCGCAGCGCCCCGGCCAGCTCGGCGAGCCCGCTGTTGTGCGCGCGCGCCCCCGCGAGCTGCTCCGCCGCCCACCGGTCGTACTGCTGCCGGTACGCGGCCAGTTGCCGCTGCCGCTGGGCCTCGGCGGCGGTCGCGTCCTGCCAGGCCCGGGTGTACCGGGCGTGCGCCTCCCGCTCCGCTTCCCCCCGCCGGTTGGAGCCGAGCGTCCAGCCGGCGTCCTGCTGCTGGAACTGCTCGATGCGAGGCATCGGTACGGGGTGGCCCAGCGTGCCGGGGTCGAAGGGCGCGGGCTGCTCGGACCGGACCAGCGCGGCCATCCGGAACGCCGGCGCCCGGCACCCTGCGGCCAGCAGCCCGCGCAGCCGGGCCACCTCCGTCTCGATCAGTTCGGTCTGCCGCCGGGCCTCGGCCTCGCGGCGCTGCCGGTGGGCGGCCTGCTGCTCCCGCCGGCCGCGGGCCGCGTCGCGTTCGTGGTCCCGCTGCCGGCGTTCCGCCTCGCGCTGCTGGATCAGCTGCGTCTGCTGCTGCCGGCGCTGGGCCTCGGCCCAGTCTCCGATCAATTGGCCCGACCGACGACTCATCAGCTGCGTGTCTCCCCGCCCCACCCGACAGTGCCAAGAGGGAAAACACTAGTCGCCATTCGGGTGGTACGTCCCCCGGACGTACCACCCGAATGACCTCGTACTCACTGGAGCGCGGCTCCCGCCAGGGCGGCGACGGACGCCGGCAGCGGGATCCCCGAACCGTCCCGCCGCGGGTCCACCTCCGGCAGCCCGGCCGGGCTGCCGTTGGCCGTCGCCGCGCGGACCGGGTTGCCCCCGGCCCAGGCCAGTACCAGCACGTCCTCGCCCTTGAGGAACCGCTGGCAGCGCACGCCGCCGGTGGCCCGGCCCTTGCGCGGGTACTGGTCGAAGGGGGTCAGCTTCCCCGACCGCATCGAGTCGTCCAGGGTCCCGTGCGAGCCCGCCACGGTGAACACCATGGCGTCCCGGGCCGGGTCCACGGCGGAGAAGTGGATCACCTTCGCGCCGGCGGCGAGCTTGATGCCCGCCATGCCGCCGGCCGGGCGGCCCTGCGGGCGCACCTGGCCCGCCGGATAGCGCAGCAACTGGGCGTCGTCCGTGATGAAGACCAGGTCCTCCTCGCCCGTGCGGAGCTCGACGGCGCCGACGATCCGGTCGCCGTCCTTGAGGCTGATGACCTCCAGCTCGTCCTTGTTGGCCGGGTAGTCCGGCACGACGCGCTTGACCACGCCCTGCTCGGTGCCCAGCGCCAGTCCCTGCGAGGCCTCGTCCAGCGAGGTCAGGCAGACCACCGTCTCGTCCGCCTCCAGCCCGGAGAGGAACTCCGAGACCGGTGCGCCGCCCGCCAGGTTCGGCGCCGCGTGCGTGTCCGGCAGCTGCGGCAGGTCGATCACGGAGAGCCGCAGCAGGCGCCCGTACGAGGTGACCGCGCCGACGTCGGCGCGGGCGGTCGCCGCGACCTGGGAGACGACGAGGTCGTGCTTGGCGCGGTTGCCGCCCTCCTCCTCGGGCAGCGGTTCGCCGTTGGCCGTACGCGCGAGCAGGCCCGTCGAGGACAGCAGCACGCGGCACGGGTCGTCCGCGACCTCCAGCGGGACCGTCGCGACCGCGGTGCCGGCGGACTCCAGCAGCACGGTGCGCCGCTCGGTCCCGAACTTCTTCGCGACCGAGGCCAGTTCCGCCGAGACCAGCTTGCGCAGCTCGGAGTCGGACTCCAGGATCCCCGTCAGCTCGTCGATCTCGCCGGTCAGCCGGTCCCGCTCGGACTCCAGCTCGATCCGGTCGAACTTGGTGAGCCGGCGCAGCGGGGTGTCCAGGATGTACTGGGTCTGGACCTCGCTCAGCGAGAACCGCTCCATCAGCCGGGACTTGGCCTGCGCGGAGTTCTCGCTGTCCCGGATGAGCCGGATGACCTCGTCGATGTCGATGAGCGCCACCAGCAGGCCCTCGACCAGGTGCAGGCGGTCGCGGCGCTTGGTGCGGCGGAACTCGCTGCGCCGTCGGACGACCTCGAAGCGGTGGTCGAGGTAGACCTCCAGCAGCTCCTTGAGGCCCAGCGTCAGGGGCTGCCCGTCCACCAGCGCCACGTTGTTGATGCCGAAGGACTCCTCCATCGGCGTCAGCTTGTAGAGCTGCTCCAGTACGGCCTCCGGGTGGAAGCCGTTCTTGATCTCGATGACCAGCCGCAGGCCGTGCGAGCGGTCGGTGAGGTCCTTGACGTCGGCGATGCCCTGGAGCTTCTTCGACCCGACCAGGTCCTTGATCTTCGCGATGACCTTCTCGGGGCCGACCGCGAAGGGCAGTTCCGTGACGACCAGGCCCTTGCGGCGGGCCGTCACGTTCTCCACGGCGACCGTCGCGCGGATCTTGAAGGTGCCGCGGCCGTTCTCGTAGGCGTCCTTGATGCCCGAGAGGCCGACGATCCGGCCGCCCGTGGGCAGGTCGGGGCCCGGGACGAAGCGCATCAGCGCCTCAAGGTCCGCGTGGGGGTGGCGGATCAGGTGGCGGGCGGCCGCGATGACCTCGCCGAGGTTGTGCGGGGGCATGTTGGTGGCCATGCCGACCGCGATCCCGGAGGCGCCGTTGACCAGCAGGTTCGGGTAGGCGGCGGGCAGGGCCACCGGCTCCCGCTCCTGGCCGTCGTAGTTGGCGGTGAAGTCGACGGTGTCCTCGTCGATCGACTCCGTCATCAGCGACGTGGCGTCGGCCATCTTGCACTCGGTGTAGCGCATGGCGGCCGGCGGGTCGTCGTTGCCGAGCGAACCGAAGTTGCCGTGGCCGTCGACGAGCGGCAGCCGCATCGAGAACGGCTGGGCCATGCGCACGAGGGCGTCGTAGATCGACGCGTCACCGTGCGGGTGGAGCTTGCCCATGACCTCGCCGACGACACGGGCGCACTTCACGTACCCGCGGTCGGGCCGCAGGCCCATCTCGTTCATCTGGTAGACGATGCGCCGGTGCACGGGCTTCATGCCGTCCCGGGCGTCGGGCAGGGCACGGGAGTAGATCACCGAGTACGCGTACTCGAGGAAGGAGCCCTGCATTTCGTCGACGACGTCGATGTCGAGGATCTTCTCCTCGAAATCCTCCGGCGGCGGGGTCTTCGTGCTGCGGCGGGCCATCGCTGCGCGGCTCCTTAACCAATGAAGAAGGTGTGCTGGCTGTCTGACGGGGTCTGGCGGGGTCGTACGGGATGGTGCGGGTCCTGCCGGCCGTGCTGGTGGTGCGGGCCGTGCTGGTGGTGCGGGCGGTCCCGGCGGTGCGGGACTGACCGGGATTGACGGGTCCGACGGGGTTTGACGCGGACCATTGTGTCCCGAGGCACCGACAACGCCGACTCCGACCCAGGTGTGACCCGGGAACTTATCCGGCCGTCGACGCGCTTGCATACAGTGGCAGGTCTGACAGAAATCTCTGCATCGCGATCGAAGGGACCACATGCCCATGGGTCACACGGCCACAGCTCAGGCCGGCTCCGGCGGCCTGACAGCGACCGAGCACCGCCTGGCCAACGGCCTGCGCGTGGTGCTTTCCGAGGACCACCTCACCCCGGTCGCCGCCGTCTGCCTCTGGTACGACGTCGGCTCGCGCCACGAAGTCAAGGGGCGTACCGGCCTGGCTCACCTCTTCGAGCACCTGATGTTCCAGGGTTCGGCGAGCGTACCGGGCAACGGGCACTTCGAGCTGGTCCAGGGCGCCGGAGGCTCCCTGAACGGCACCACCAGCTTCGAGCGCACGAACTACTTCGAGACGATGCCGACCCACCAGCTTGAGCTCGCGCTCTGGCTGGAGGCGGACCGGATGGGCTCGCTGCTGACCGCGCTGGACGACGAGTCCATGGAGAACCAGCGCGACGTCGTCAAGAACGAGCGCCGCCAGCGCTACGACAACGTCCCGTACGGCACGGCCTTCGAGCGGCTGACCGCCCTGGCCTACCCCGAGGGCCACCCGTACCACCACACCCCGATCGGCTCGATGGCCGACCTGGACGCCGCGTCCCTGGAGGACGCGCGCACCTTCTTCCGTACGTACTACGCGCCCAACAACGCGGTCCTCTCGGTCGTCGGCGACATCGACCCCGAGCAGACGCTGGCCTGGATCGAGAAGTACTTCGGCACCATCCCCGGCCACGAAGGCAAGCAGCCCCCGCGCGACGGCGCGCTGCCCGACGTGATCGGGCGCGAGCTGCGCGAGGAGATCGTCGAGGAGGTGCCGGCACGCGCCCTGATGGCCGCCTACCGCCTTCCGCACGACGGCACCCGCGAGTGCGACGCCGTGGACGTGGCGCTGACCATCCTGGGCAGCGGCGAGTCCTCGCGGCTGCACAACCGCCTGGTGCGCCGGGACCAGACGGCCGTCGCGGCCGGCTTCGGCATGCTGCGCCTGGCCGGGGCCCCCTCGCTGGGCTGGCTGGACGTCAAGACCTCCGGCGGGGTCGAGGTCCCTGCCATCGAGGCGGCCGTGGACGAGGAGCTCGCGCGGTTCGCCGCCGAGGGCCCCACGGCCGAGGAGATGGAGCGCGCGCAGGCCAAGCTGGAGCGCGAGTGGCTCGACCGGCTGAGCACGGTGGCCGGCCGCGCCGACGAACTGTGCCGCTTCGCGGTGCTGTTCGGCGACCCGCAGCTGGCACTGACCGCCGTCCAGCGGCTCCTCGACGTCACCGCCGAGGAGGTGCAGGCCGCGGCCGCCGCCCGACTGCGCCCGGACAACCGCGCGGTGCTCGTCTACGAGCCGCGCCCCACCGACGGCACCGACTCCGACGCCGGCGAGAACGACGAGTCCGACGAGAACGAGGGGGCGGAGCAGTGACCGACACCGCAGCCGTCACGATGACCTTCCACCCCCGCCCGCAGGGCGGCGAGCCGCAGCCGTGGGCCTTCCCGGCCCCCGAGCGCGGCGAGCTGGCCAACGGCCTGACCCTGCTGCGCTGCCACCGGCCCGGCCAGCAGGTGGTGGCCGTCGAGATGAACCTCACCGCGCCGCTCGACGCGGAGCCGGCCGGCCTGGACGGCGTGGCGACCATCATGGCGCGCGCGCTGTCCGAGGGCACCGACAAGCACTCCGCCGAGGAGTTCGCGGCCGAGCTGGAGCGCTGCGGCGCCAACCTCGACGCGCACGCCGACCACCCGGGCCTGCGGGTCTCCCTGGAGGTCCCGGCCTCCCGCCTGCACAAGGCGCTGGGCCTGCTCGCCGAGGCGCTGCGCGCGCCCGCCTTCGACGAGGCCGAGGTCGACCGCCTGGTGCGCAACCGCCTCGACGAGATCCCGCACGAGCTGGCCAACCCCCAGCGCCGCGCCGCGATGCAGCTCTCCAAGGAGCTCTTCCCGGCGTCGCTGCGGATGTCCCGCCCGCGCCAGGGCACCGAGGAGACCGTCGCCCGTATCGACGCCCCGGCCGTGCGCGCCTTCTACGAGGCGCACGTCCGCCCCGCCACGGCCACCGCGGTGATCGTCGGCGACCTGACCGGCATCGACCTGGACGCCGTCCTCGCGGACACCCTCGGCGCCTGGACGGGCAACACCGCCGAGCCCGTCCCCGTCCCGCCGGTGACCGCCGACGACACCGGCCGCGTGGTCATCGTGGACCGTCCCGGCGCGGTCCAGACGCAGCTGCTCATCGGCCGGATCGGGCCCGACCGGCACGACCGGGTCTGGGCGGCCCAGGTGCTGGGCACG
Organism: Streptomyces sp. NPDC058662; assembly: GCF_042716255.1. Lineage (NCBI taxonomy): Bacteria > Bacillati > Actinomycetota > Actinomycetes > Kitasatosporales > Streptomycetaceae > Streptomyces > Streptomyces sp. NPDC058662. The sequence continues at coordinate 73,432 of NZ_JBHXRU010000020.1, forward strand.
TACTGCCTGGGCGGGACCCTGACCTCCCGTCTGGACAAGGTCCTGCGCGAGGAGAAGGGGTACACGTACGGCGTGCGCTCCTTCGGCCAGGTGCTGCGCTCCACGGCCGACGGCAAGGGCGCCTCGATGCTCGCCATCAGCGGCTCGGTGGACACCCCGAACACCGGTCCGGCGCTGGAGGACCTCTGGAAGGTGCTGCGCACCCTCGCGGAGGGCGGCCTGACCGACGTCGAACGGGATGTGGCGGTGCAGAACCTGGTGGGCGTCGCCCCGTTGAAGTTCGAGACGGCGTCCTCGGTCGCCGGCACCCTCGCCGACCAGGTCGAGCAGGAGCTCCCGGACGACTACCAGGCGCGGTTGTACGCGCAGCTCGCCGAGACCGGCACGGTGGAAGCCACGTCGGCGGTCGTGGCCGCCTTCCCGGCGAACCGGCTGGTCACCGTTCTGGTGGGCGACGCGGCGCAGATCGAGGAGCCCGTGCGGGCCCTGGGGATCGGCGAGGTGAGCGTCGTCTCCAACTGACGCGCGGAAGAAGGGGTTCCGGCGGCCTTGTCTGCCGGGGCCCCTTTTGTCCGTTTAGTGGAGAGGTTGCTTTTATGCGGTGTGGCGTACGCAACAAAAAGGCGTCTGTGTTTGGCGATTGACTGATGATCCGCCTAGCGTCACCCGTGCTGTCCGTCAGTTGTACTCGCCGCGTCCGCGGCACCGGGCAGCGATCGCCGAGTCCCCGTCAGGCGCGAGCCTGGGGAGCCGGGGACCCAACTCAGTCCCTGGGGTGAATCGGACCGCCTCGCAAGAGGAGGCCCGTAGGAGACCTTCCTGCTCCGAACCCGTCAGCTAACCCGGTAGGCGAGAGGGAAGGAAAGGATCAGCCCCTTCATGGCGTTTGGCAGTCGTGCCGCCGGTAAGCACCGTGGTTCCAGCCGTCTGAGCCGCAAGACCGCCGGTTACGCCGGCATCGCGGCCCTCGCCACCACTGGTGTGGTGGGCTCCCTCGCCGGTCCGGCGTTCGCAGCGGACACCGGCAACGCAAACAACTCCTTCCAGGACAACGCGCTGGGCGCCGTCGTCGTCGCCGAGGACCTCGCCGGCGACATCGCGGATCAGGCCGAATCCCAGCGGCGCGCCGCCGAGCACGCCGCGGCCAAGGCCCAGGCCGAGGCCGACGCCAAGCAGCGTGCCGCGGAGTCCAAGCGCCTCGCCGAGGCCAAGGCGAAGGCCGAGCGCGAGGCCGCCGAGCGTGCCGCCCGCGAGGAGGAGCGCAAGCGCCTCAACACCTTCGTCGCCCCCGTCGACGGCTCGTACGTGAGCACCCAGTACCGCGCCGGCGGCGCCATGTGGTCCTCCGGCACCCACACCGGCATCGACTTCCACGCCGCCTCGGGCTCCAAGGTCCGCGCGGTGGGCATCGGCACCGTCGTCGAGGCCGGCTGGGGCGGCGCCTACGGCAACAACGTCGTCATCAAGCACAACGACGGCACCTACACCCAGTACGGGCACCTGCAGTCGCTGAGCGTCTCCGTCGGCCAGCAGGTCACCCCCGGACAGCAGATCGGCCTGTCGGGCTCCACCGGCAACTCCAGCGGCCCGCACCTGCACTTCGAGGCCCGCAGCGGCGCCGACTACGGCTCGGACATCGACCCGATCGCGTACCTGCGCTCGCACGGGGTCAGCCTCTGACCCGCACCCCCGCTTCGTGAAGGACCCCGGCTCGACGAGCCGGGGTCCTTCACGTTGTACCGCCCGGGCAAATGTTTCGCATTTCCGGCCGCTCTCGGAAATTATCGTGTGTTGCAATAGAGTCGCAGTACGCACGAGCATGTCCCACGGCGGCAGTTGGAATGAGGCGGAGGTCCGGTTTTGCGTATTCCCGCGCACGCGGTATGCACAGCAATTCGCGACGACATCGTCTCCGGGGTCTTCGAGCCGGGCGGCCGGCTGACCGAGGAGGTCCTGGCCCGCCGGTACGGGGTCTCGCGGGTCCCGGTCCGCGAGGCGCTGCGGACCCTGGAGTCCGAGGGGTTCGTGACCACCCGCCGGCACGCCGGCGCCTGCGTGGCCGAGCCGACCGAGCAGGAGGCCGCCGACCTCCTGGAGCTGCGGATGCTGCTGGAGCCCCTGGCGGCGGCCCGGGCGGCCCGGCGCCGCACCGAGGCGCACCTGAAGGTGCTGCGGGGGCTGGTCAGACTGGGGCAGGAGCGGGCCGGGCGGGGCCAGGGGGAGGATCTGCGCTCGCTGGGGGCCTGGTTCCACGAGACCCTCGCCCAGGCCTCGGGCAGCCCCGGGCTGATCGCGCTGCTGACCCAGATGCGGCGCAAGGTGGCCTGGATGTACGCGGTGGAGGCCCCGGCCCGGCCGGTGGACTCCTGGGCGGAGCACGGCGCGATCGTGGACGCGGTGGCGCGCGGGGACGTCGAGCGGGCGCGCGCGCTGGCCGCGATGCACGCCGACCGGGCGGTGGCCGCCCACCGGCCGAGGCCGCGCGCCGCGGTGAGCAGTTCGCAACCTGCCGTAAACATGCCGAGCGGTCGGCATTAACAGTGGCCGTATACAAAGGGCGAATAGACGTGCGCCGCTTTCGTGCGTCCGCAGGGGTGGACGGCTGGAATTCACGGCTGCGCTGAATTCGTCGGGCGATTTCCGGCCGCGTGCATTGCGGTGCGCGTCGTGGAGTCGGAATTCGACAGCACTGTCCGCGGCAGCGGCAGCGGCAACGGCAGAAGTGGGGGCCGGGGGCCGGGGGCCGGGGGCCGGGGCATGGCCGCGGCGGGCGCCGCCGGAAACGGCGAAGCCGCGCCCCCCGGGACTCCCAGTGGACGCGGCTTCGGTGAACCCGAAGGGTCAGACGGTCTCGGGGAGCTCGTCCAGGCCCTCGGCGACCAGCTTCGCGAGGCGGTCCAGCGCGGCGTCGGCGCCCTCGGCCTCGGACGCGAGGACGATCTCCTCGCCGCCCTGGGCGCCCAGGCCCAGAACCGCCAGCATGGAGGCGGCGTTGACGGGGTCGCCGCCCGCCTTCGCGATGGTCACCGGGACGCCGGAAGCGGTCGTCGCCCGAACGAAGATCGAGGCGGGACGAGCGTGCAGGCCCTCGGCCCAGCCGACGTTGACGCGGCGCTCTGCCATGGTGATGCCCTTCAGGTTCTTACGGTTGTCTAGACCAGTCTCTCACGACGTCCGGAATGCTCCGACCGACCTTCGGCCCGGATCTCCCGCCGTTCGGCCTCCCCAGCTTGCACTGGTTCCGGCCTGCCTGCCCCCTGCGCCGCGCGGGCACCGGCCTGCCGGTCGCGGCCGTAAGGTAGGCCCATGACCACCGAGTCGGACCCCGCGTACCCGGCCCACTGGGAAGCCGACGTCGTCCTGCGTGACGGCGGCACGGCCCGGATCAGGCCCATCACCACCGAGGACGCCGGGCGGCTGGTCAGCTTCTACGAACAGGTCTCCGACGAGTCGAAGTACTACCGCTTCTTCGCCCCCTACCCCCGGCTGTCCGACCGCGACGTGCACCGCTTCACGCACCACGACTACGTCGACCGCGTCGGCCTCGCGGCGACCATCGGCGGGGAGTTCATCGGCACCGTCCGCTACGACCGCATCGGCGCCGACGGCCGGCCCGCCACCGGGCCCTCCGACGAGGCCGAGGTCGCCTTCCTCGTCCAGGACGCCCACCAGGGGCGGGGCGTCGCCTCCGCACTCCTCGAACACATCGGCGCCGTCGCCCGCGAGCGCGGCATCCGCCGGTTCGCCGCCGAGGTGCTGCCCGCCAACACCAAGATGATCAAGGTGTTCACGGACGCCGGCTACGAGCAGAGGCGCAGCTTCGAGGACGGTTCCGTCCGCCTCACCCTCGACCTCGAACCCACCGCCGAGTCCCTGGCCGTGCAGCGGGCCCGCGAGCAGCGCGCCGAGGCCCGCTCGGTGCAGCGGCTGCTGTCCCCGGGCTCGGTGGCGGTGATCGGCGTCAGCCGCTCCGGCGCGGGCGTGGGCGCGGCGGCCCTGCGCAACCTGCGGGACAGCGGCTTCCACGGCCACCTCTACGCCGTCAACGACTCGGTGGACCGCGACCTGCTCGACGGCGTACGGGCCTACCGCGACCTCGACGCCGTCGGCGCCCCCGTCGACCTCGCGGTGATCGCGGTCCCGGCGGACCGGGTGCCCGAGGCGGTGGCGGCCTGCGGCGAGCACGGGGTCCAGGGCCTCGTGGTGCTGTCCGCCGGATACGGCGAGAGCGGCCCGGCCGGACTCGACCGCCAGCGCGAACTGGTGCGGCAGGTGCGCTCGTACGGGATGCGGCTGATCGGACCGAACGCCTACGGAGTGATCAACACCGCCCCGGAGGTGGAGCTCAACGCTTCGCTGACGCCCGCCCCGATGCCCCCGCGCGGCCGCATCGGCCTCTTCACGCAGTCCGGCGCGATCGGCATCGCGCTCCTCTCCGCCCTGCTGCGGCGCGGCGAGGGGCTGTCGTCCTTCGTCTCCGCGGGCAACCGGGCCGACGTCTCCGGCAACGACATCCTCCAGTACTGGTACGACGACGACGCGACCGATGTCGCCCTGCTCTACCTGGAAACCCTGGGCAACCCGCGCAAGTTCACCCGCCTCGCCCGGCGCACGGCGGCGGTCAAGCCCGTGGTCGTCGCCAAGGGCGGCCGCCACACCCCTGCCGGCCACGTCGTCCCCGGCACCCGGCTGCCCGAGGCCACCGTCTCCGCGCTGCTCCGGCAGGCGGGTGTGATCAGGGTCGACACGGTCACCGAGCTCGTGGACGTGGGCCTGCTGCTCGCCGCCCAGCCGCTGCCCGCCGGCCCCCGGATCGCGATCCTCGGCAACTCCGAGTCCCTCGGGGTCCTGACCTACGACGCCTGCCTGAACCAGGGCCTGCGGCCGCTGCCGCCGCTGGACCTGACGACGGCCGCCGCGCCGGCGGACTTCCGTACGGCCCTGGCCGCCGCCCTGGCCTCGGACGACAGCGACGCCGTGATCGTCACCGCCATCCCGTGGGTGGGCGAGCACGCGCCGGAGGATGCCCTCGCCGACGCCCTGCGGGACGCCGTGGCCGAGTGCCCCGGCAAGCCCGTCGCCGTGGTCCACGTCGAGCTCGGCGAACTGGTGGAGGCGCTGTCCGCCGCCCGCGAGACGGCCCCGGCCCTCCCCGGAGCGGACCCGGGC
>NZ_JBHXRU010000021.1:0-63428 GCF_042716255.1 Streptomyces sp. NPDC058662
CGCCGGCCCGGTGGGCGCACCCGCCCGCCGGCCCGGCCGGCCGGTTACGCGACCGGCGCGAGCACCGCGTTCGAGGGGCCGCGAGCCGCCGACAGGTCCCGGGACACCGCCTCCGCGTCGCGCAGCGCCCGTACCGCGTTGGACCAGGTCAGCTTGGCCAGGTCGGCCTTCGACCAGCCGCGCGCCAGCAGTTCGGCGATCAGGTTCGGATAGCCCGCCACATCGTCCAGCCCGGACGGGGTGAAGGCCGTGCCGTCGTAGTCCCCGCCGATGCCGATGTGGTCGATCCCGGCGACCTCGCGCATGTGGTCCAGGTGGTCGGCCACCGTGGCGGCCGTGGCCCGCGGGCGGGGGCGTGCCTCCTCGAAGGCCCGGTGCAGGGCCATCGCCCCGGGCGTGGTGTCGAGGTGGTGGAAGCCGTGGGCCCGCAGGTTCTCGTCCGCGGCGAGGGTCCACTCGACCGCCGCCGGGAGGATGAACTTCGGTACGAAGGTGGCCATCGCCACCCCGCCGTTGGCCGGCAGCAGCGCCAGCACGTCGTCCGGGATGTTGCGCGGGTGGTCGCAGACCGCCCGCGCGGAGGAGTGCGAGAAGATCACGGGCGCGGCGGTGGCGGCGAGCGCGTCCCGCATCGTCGTGGCGGCGACGTGGGAGAGGTCCACGAGCATGCCGACGCGGTTCATCTCGCGGACGACCTCGCGGCCGAAGTCGTTCAGTCCCCCGTGCCGGGGCTCGTCCGTCGCCGAGTCCGCCCAGTCGATGGTGTCGTTGTGGGTGAGCGTCATGTACCGCACGCCCAGCTGGTGCAGGGCGCGCAGGGTGGCCAGCGAGTTGTTGATGGAGTGGCCGCCCTCGGCACCCATCAGGGAGGCGATCCGGCCGTCGGCGCGGGCCGCCTCCATGTCGTCCGCCGTCAGCGCCCGCACCAGGTCGCGCGGGTAGCGCCCGATGAGCTGGGCGACGATGTCGATCTGCTCCAGGGTGGCGCTGACCGCCTCGTCCCCCGCGTAGTCGGAGCGGACGTAGACGGACCAGAACTGCGCGCCGACCCCTCCGGCCCGCAGCCGGGGGATGTCGGTGTGCAGGTGGGCCGACTGGTCCGAGGCGAGGTCCCAGCGGTCGAGGTCGTAGCGCACCGTCGCCGGTGAGCCCGCGGGGGCGGCCCCGTTGCGCAGCGCCCAGGGCAGGTCGTTGTGCCCGTCGACGACCGGGTGCTCGCCGAGCAGGGCACGCGCCTCCTCCAGGCGCCGCGCCGCGCTCACTTGCCGAATCCGAAGGAGTCCGCGCCCGCCACCTTCGTACGCAGCCGCTTGCCCTTCTCGGTGGCCTGGTCGGCCAGCTCCTGCTGGAACTCCCGCATCCGCCCCAGCAGCTCCGCGTCGTGCGCGGCGAGCATGCGCACGGCCAGCAGGCCCGCGTTGCGCGCCCCGGCGACGGAGACGGTGGCGACGGGGACGCCCGCCGGCATCTGCACGATGGACAGCAGCGAGTCCATGCCGTCGAGGTACTTCAGCGGGACCGGCACGCCGATGACCGGCAGCGGGGTGACGGAGGCCAGCATGCCGGGCAGGTGGGCCGCCCCGCCCGCGCCGGCGATGATCGCCTTGAGTCCGCGCCCGGCGGCCTGCTCGCCGTACGCGATCATCTCGCGCGGCATCCGGTGGGCGGAGACGACGTCGACCTCGTAGGGGATCTCGAACTCGTCCAGGGCCTTGGCGGCGGCCTCCATGACCGGCCAGTCCGAGTCCGAGCCCATGACGATGCCGACGACGGGGCCCGCGGAGGGGGCAGTGGTGCTCATTCGGTGATCGTTCCTCTGAGGTAGCCGGCAGCGTGACGTGCTCGCTCCAGCACATCGTCCAGATCGTCGCCGTAGGTGTTGACGTGGCCGACCTTGCGGCCGTGCTTCACGTCCTTGCCGTACATGTGGATCTTCAACTGCGGATCGTGGGCCATGCAGTGCAGGTACGCCGCGTACATGTCGGGGTAGTCCCCGCCGAGCACGTTGGCCATGACCGTCCAGCGGGCCCGGGGGCGCGGGTCGCCCAGGGGGAGGTCCAGGACCGCGCGGACGTGGTTGGCGAACTGGGAGGTGACGGCGCCGTCCTGGGTCCAGTGGCCGCTGTTGTGCGGGCGCATGGCCAGCTCGTTGACCAGGATCCGCCCGTCGGCGGTCTCGAACAGCTCCACGGCCAGGTGGCCGGTCACGTCGAGCTCCTTGGCGATGCGCAGGGCCAGGGCCTGGGCCTCGCCCGCCAGGGCCTCCGAGAGGTTCGGGGCCGGGGCGATCACCGTGTCGCAGACCCCGTCCACCTGGACGGACTCCACGACGGGGTAGGCCACCGCCTGGCCGTGCGGGGAGCGGACGATGTTGGCCGCGAGCTCGCGGACGAACTCGACCTTCTCCTCCGCGAGGACCGGGACGCCCGCCTTGAAGGGGGCCTCCGCGTCCTCGGGCGCGCGGACGAACCACACGCCCTTGCCGTCGTATCCGCCGCGCACCGTCTTGAGGATGATCGGGAAGCCGCCCACCTCGTCCGCGAAGGCCGCCGCGTCCGCCGGATCGCGCACGATCCGGTGGCGGGGGCAGGGCGCGCCGATCTCGTCGAGCCTGGCGCGCATCACCCCCTTGTCCTGGGCGTGCACCAACGCGTCGGGCCCCGGTCGGACGGGGACGCCGTCCGCTTCCAGGGCCCTGAGGTGCTCGGTGGGCACGTGCTCGTGATCGAACGTGATCACGTCGCAGCCGCGCGCGAAGGCGCGCAGCGTGTCCAGGTCGCGATAGTCGCCGATGACGACGTCGCTCACGACCTGGGCCGCCGAGTCCTGAGGGGTGTCACTGAGGATCTTGAATTTGATTCCGAGGGGGATACCCGCCTCGTGGGTCATGCGGGCGAGCTGTCCGCCGCCGACCATGCCGACTACCGGGAACGTCACTCCTCCAGGGTATCCGCCGGTATTCCGCCATCCGGACGGGCCCTGGCGCGGAACGTGCGTACACCGCGGTGTGCCGTGCGTCGCAGGGTGCCCGAAGGCACAGACGGGGCACAGGGGGGACACTTACGATGGGTGGGTTGACGGAATGCCACCGGACGCCCGTACGGGGCGGTGACCGACAGGGACTGAACCATCAGATGAGCACGCCGGGCAACGGATCTGTTCTCGAACGCGTACGCGGCCTCGTACGGGAGGTCGCCAAGTTCGGGGCGGTCGGCGGTCTGGGTGTGCTGGTCAACCTGGGTGTCTTCAACCTGATCCGGCACACGACCGACCTCCAGGTGGTGCGCGCGAGCGTGATAGCCACCGTCGTGGCCATCGCCACCAACTACCTGGGCTTCCGCTACTTCGCCTACCGGGACCGGGCCAAGAGCGGCCGCACCCGCGAGCTGACCCTGTTCGCCGTGTTCAGCGGCGTCGGCCTGGTCATCGAGAACGGCGTGCTGTACACGGCCACGTACGGCTTCGGCTGGGACGGCCCGGTCGCGACGAACGTGTTCAAGTTCGTCGGCATCGGCACGGCGACCGTCTTCCGCTTCTGGTCCTACCGGACCTGGGTCTTCAAGGCCCTGCCCGCCGGGCCGGAGGCCGCGGCCGCTCCGGCGCCCGCCGCGCCCCTGTCCGGGCCGGCGCCCCTGCGCACGGGCGCGAGGCCGCGGCCGGTCCCCGAACCGGAGCCGGCGAACAACTGAGCCGGCTCTCCCGCCGGCACCGCCGCGGCCGGGCCGGACCTCAGCGGACCGTCACCCGCGGCTCCCCGCGCTCGGGGGCCGTCCGGCTCAGGAACAGGGCGAAGACCGGCGGCTTCGCCTGCAGCAGTTCGAGCCGCCCGCCGTCCGCCTCCGCGAGGTCCCGGGCGACCGCCAGGCCGATGCCGGTCGAGTTGCGGCCGCTGATGGCCCGCTCGAAGATCCGGTTGCCGAGGTCGGGCGGGACTCCGGGGCCCTCGTCCGTCACCTCCAGCACGGCCTGGTTGCCGATGACCCGGGTGCGCAACGCGACCGTGCCGCCGCCGTGCATGAGCGCGTTCTCCACCAGGGTCGCCAGGACCTGCGAGACCGCCCCCGGAGTGCCGACGGCCCGTACGCCGGGCTTGCCGGAGCGTACGAGGGCCCGGCCGGCGCTGCGGTAGGCGGGCCGCCACTCCTCCTCCTGCTGCTTGACGACCTCGTCCAGGTCGAAGGGGACCGCCGAGCCGGTCCGGGGGTCCCGGGAGTTCGTCAGCAGCCGCTGGACCACGTCCGTGAGGCGCTCGACCTGGGTGAGGGCGATCGTCGCCTCCTCCCGGACCGTCGCCAGGTCGTCGGTGACGGTGATCTCCTCCAGCCGCATGGACAGGGCCGTGAGCGGGGTGCGCAGCTGGTGGGAGGCGTCGGCGGCCAGTCTGCGCTCGGCGGTCAGCATCCGGCCGATCCGCTCGGCGCTGGAGTCCAGTACGTCGGCGACCCGGTCGAGCTCGGGTACCCCGTACCGCTTGTGGCGGGGCCTCGGATCGCCCGAGCCCAGCCGCTCCGCCGTCTCGGCGAGATCGGTGAGCGGTGAGGCCAGCCGGTTCGCCTGCCGTACGGCGAGGAGTACGGCCGCCACGACGGCCAGCAGGGCCACGGCGCCGACGACGGCCAAGGTCCGCCCGACCTCCCGGGTCACGGTGGACCGGGACTCCTCGACGATGACGGTCTCGCCCTGCTCACCGCGCGCGATGCCCCGGACGACGCTTCCGGAGATCCGGTCCCCCACCTCCACGGCGGGCCGGTCGGGCACGGTGACCCGCGCGTAGTGGCCGGCGTCGAGCTGCTCGGCGAGCGCCAGGGGGTCGATCTGCCGCTTCTCCGCGAGGTCCGTCTCGACGATGCCCATCAGCCGCAGCGCCTCGGACTCGATCCGGTCCTGGGCGCTGCTGGTGATGGTGCGGGTCTCCACGATGACCAGGGAGACCCCGAAGACGGCGATGACGACGAGCACCACGGCGAGCGTGGAGTTGATCAAGCGGCGGCGCATGGCTCGGGTGGTTCCTCGGGTCGGCGTCTCGGGGCGGGTCCTCGGGGTCGGTTCCCCGGGAGGCCGGTCAGCTCTTCTCGAAGCGGAAGCCGACGCCCCGGACGGTGGCGATGTAGCGGGGGTTCGCCGCGTCGTCGCCCAGCTTCTTGCGCAGCCAGGAGATGTGCATGTCGAGGGTCTTGGTGGACGACCACCAGGTGGTGTCCCAGACCTCGCGCATCAGCTGGTCGCGGGTCACGACCCGGCCGGCGTCGCGGACCAGGACGCGCAGCAGGTCGAATTCCTTGGCCGTGAGCTGGAGCTCCTCGTCGCCCATCCAGGCGCGGTGCGATTCGACGTCGATCCGCACGCCGTGGGTGGCGGGGGGCTGGGCCGTCTCGGCGGCGCCGCGCCGGAGCAGGGCCCGGACCCGGGCCAGCAGCTCGGCGAGCCGGAAGGGCTTGGTCACGTAGTCGTCGGCGCCGGCGTCCAGGCCGACCACCGTGTCGACCTCGTCCGCGCGGGCGGTGAGGACCAGGATCGGGAAGCCGTGGCCCTCGGCGCGCAGTCTGCGGGCCACTTCCAGGCCGTCCATGCCCGGCAGGCCCAGGTCCAGGACGACGAGGTCGACGCCGCCCTGCAGTCCCGCGTCCAGGGCCGTGGGGCCGTCCTCCCGGACCTCGACCTCGTACCCCTCCCGGCGCAGGGCGCGGGCGAGAGGTTCCGAGATGGATGCGTCGTCCTCGGCGAGCAGTACACGCGTCATGTGGGTGATGGTAGTCCGCACGAGCTAAAAGGAGGGGCCTGCCCACAGAGCCCTGCCGATCTGGGGTTATGACGGTCTGGCGACCTTCGAATACCGTCAAACGGTTCCCTGAGAGCCTTGTGATCCATATCTCAAGTCCTTCCATATGCGGCAGTGTCGTGTCGTATGGTGGCGAGACGCCTGATGCACTACCAAGGGACCTTTGTGCCGAAAAGCGAGCCGAAGGTCTCTGATTTCTGTTCGGGCCGGTCGGCAGTCTTGATGAAGAAGTGACGGACTGCTGTCTCCGGCCCCGAAGACAGCGAAGACCTGTGGGCCGGCCCTGCGCGCGATGGTGCGCGACAGGGCGTGGATCCCGGTGAACGGCTGACCCTCCGCCCCGATCCGTCGGGGCGGGCCCCCGGGCGTGGGGCGGGTCGACCGCCGCCGGTGCCGGCCACCCCTCACCGGGCGCTCATCAGCTCACAAGGCCGAGGCGTCCCGAGCAAGCAAGGATCGACCATGGCTTCCAGCCTGACGAAGGACCCGGCGGATCCGTCCACCGAGAAGACCTTCTTCGGCCACCCCCGTGGCCTGGCCACTCTGTTCATGACCGAGATGTGGGAGCGCTTCTCCTACTACGGCATGCGCGCCCTCCTCGTCGTCTACCTGATCTCGGGTGGCGTCGACGCCGCGACCGACAGCCAGGGCGGCGGCCTGGCCATGAAGGCCGCCACGGCCACGGCCATCTACTCCATCTACGTGGCCATGGTCTACCTCATGGCGCTGCCCGGTGGCTGGTTCGGCGACCGCGTCTGGGGTGCCCGCAAGACGGTCGCCATCGCCGGTGGCGTGATCATGGCGGGCCACTTCTCGCTCGCCCTGCCGGGCCAGGCGATGTTCTTCGTCGGCCTCGCGCTGGTGGCGGCCGGTTCCGGCCTGCTGAAGGCCAACATCTCCACGATGGTCGGCCACCTCTACGACGGTCCGCAGGACCCGCGTCGCGACAGTGGCTTCACCCTCTTCTACGTGGGCATCAACCTCGGTGCCTTCGTCGCGCCGTTCGTCATCGGCACCGTCGGCCAGACCGTCAACTGGCACCTGGGCTTCGCCCTGGCCGGCGCGGGCATGGCGGTGGGCCTGATCCAGTTCATGCTGGGCACCAAGCACCTCAGCCCGACCAGCAGCCTGGTTCCGAACCCGCTGTCGGCGCAGGAGCGCACCGCGATCGTCATGAAGGTCGCCGGAGCGGTCGGTGTCGTCGCCGCCTTCTACGCGGTCATCGGCTTCACCGGTGTCTTCACGCTGAACTGGGCCCTGGTGCCGCTGACCCTGGCGGGTCTGCTGATCCCGGTCGGCGTCCTGGTCCGCATCAAGCGCGACAAGGACCTGTCGGCGCCCGAGCAGTCGAAGATGAACGGCTACATCTGGTTCTTCGTCGCCGCCGCCGTCTTCTGGATGATCTACGACCAGGGTGGTTCCACGCTGGCCGCCTTCGCCGAGAAGAACTCCGCGAACACGGTCTTCGGCTTCGACTTCCCCTCGACGTGGTTCCAGTCCCTGAACCCGCTCTTCGTCATGACCCTGGCCCCGGTCTTCGCCTGGCTGTGGATCTGGCTGGCGCGCAAGAACCAGGAACCGACGACCATCGTGAAGTTCTCGATGGCCCTGGTCCTCGTGGGCGCCTCGTTCTTCGTCTTCGTCGTGCCGATGGGCATGGCGAACGGCGGCGACAAGGTCAGCCCGATGTGGCTGGTCTCGATCTACATGATCCAGACGATCGCCGAGCTGTGCCTGTCGCCGGTGGGCCTGTCGGTCACCACGAAGATGGCCCCGCAGAAGTACGCGAGCCAGATGATGGGTGTCTGGTTCCTCGCGGTCACCGCCGGTGACTGCACCACGGGCCTGCTCTCCATCGCCGGGGTCGACCTGAACGGCACCACGATCATCGCCGCGCAGGCCGCGCTGGCGGCGCTCGCGGGCTTCGCGATCTACATGTACCGCAAGAAGGTCCAGACGATGATGGGCGACGTCCACTGACGCCCTGAACCGCTGCCTCACCGGGACGGCCCGGCACACCTCGCGGTGTGCCGGGCCGTCCTGCCGTACGGGCGCCGGCGGGCGCCGTACCGGGCCTAGCGGGTGCCGCGCAGGCGGCGCCAGGGGGTGAAGGTGAACACCGCGCCGCCGAGCAGGACCACCGTGCCGGCGATCAGGGCCAGGGCCTTGATGCCGCCCTCGTCCTCTGCGCCGGTCTCGGCGAGGTTGCCCGAGGAGGCGCCGGCGGAGGTGTTCCCGGTGCTGGACGGGGAGCCCGATCCGCCCTGCTGGGCGGTGGTGTCCAGCTCCAGCGAGACGCCGCTGCTGGTCGCCTTGCAGGGGACGTTGATCGGCGCCGCGCCCGGTGCCATCGTGACGTCGATCGTCAGCTGGTCCGGGCTCAGCGTCACCTTGCCGGTCTTGCCGGGGGTGTAGGTGCCGGTCATGTCGCTGAGGCTGACGGGGGCCTTGTCCGGGATGGGCTCCGCGTTGGCCGGGCCGGAGACCTTGACCGCGCCGGTGTCGGCGCCGCCCAGTTTGACGTTCATCGAGGGCTTGAGGGCCCCGGCGGGCAGGGCCATGGGCGCGGCCATCGCGCCCTTGGCGGTCTTGACGGTCAGGTCGTAGCCGCCGCCCTTCTTCTTCGCGTTGATCGTGACCGGGGTCTTGATGCCGCCGGGCACGACCGGGCCGCAGTCGAAGGCGACCTCGACGGCCTTGCCCGGGAAGTCGGTCTGACCACCGGAGCCGGCGGTGGTGCCGCCGTTGTTCGTGCCTCCGTTCGTGGTGCCGCCGTTGGTGGCGCCTCCGTTCGTGGTGCCTCCGTTGCCGGAGCCGGCGGACACGTCGATGGTGGCCCCGGCGGCCACGTTCCCCTGCGGCGCGCACTTGGTGACGAACGTGCCGAAGGAGAAGGAGACGGCGACGTCGTACTTGCCGGGGGTCAGAGTGATCTTGCCGGCCTTGGTGAGCTTCAGCTTGCCCTTCATCGCCGACATGACCATGGGGGCCTTCTTGGCGATCGGCGGGTTCTTCTTCTCCCCGACGACCTTCAGCTCCCCCATCCCGCCGCTCAGCGCGATCCAGCCGGTCGGCTGGACGGCGTCCTTCGGGATGTCCATCAGGTCGGTGTTGTTCGAGGCGGGCTTGACCGTCTCCCAGACCACGTCGACCTCGTCACCGACCTTGGCCGAGGCCGGGGCCGTGACCTTCGCCGTGGTCTCGCCCTCGACCGGGTCGCCGCCGCCGGCCGGCGGCACGCACTTGACCTTGTACGTGGTCTCGGCGGCCAGGGCGGGAGAAGCCGATGTGGCGATACCCGCGCCGCCGAGCAGCAGCGCGACCACGGCCGCGCTCACCCTCCGTTGGGTCTTCACGAATGTCCCTTCGTCGTCGAACGTTTCTCAGACGGTGCGGACGTCTGCGGTGCTGTCTCCGGCGCGCTGTCCGGGGTGAACCACGGCAGGACCGCCGCGGTGGTCTCAGGGGTCTCCGCGGACGGTGCGGAGCGGGCCGGCGCGGATCCCCGCGGGGCGGGCGTCCGCGGCAGCCGGGCCGTCACGGCCGCCGTGCCGTCCTGGGGCCGCGCGCCCCGGTGGCGGCCGCCGGCGGGGCCGGGACGCGGGCGGACCCGGTCGACGACGGCCATGCCGACGCGGAAGACGGCGGCGGGGACCACCACCAGGAGCAGGCCCCAGAAGAGCAGGACCCCGTACGGCCGGTCCACGCGCCAGGGCTGGGTGGCCACGACGGTCTCGCCGTACTTGAGGGAGAGCGTGTAGTCCCCGTGGGCCCCCGCGGCGAGGGCGGCGTCCAGGGCGATCTCCGCCTTGCCGCCGGGCGCGATGGTCCCCTTCCAGCGGACCTCCTCCCACCGGGGCGCGAACACCCCGTGGGCGGTGCCGAGCTGGAAGACGGGGTCCTTGACGGGTGCGGAGCCGAGATTGCCGACGGTGACCGTGAACTTCCGGCTCGGCGGGGCCCCGAACCAGGTGAGCACCCCGTCCCCGCCCTCCAGCCGGACCCCGGTGAGCATCGCGAGGCGGGCGGTGCCGGACGCGGCCGGCAGCTCGGCCACCGGGTGGTCCGTGATCCTCAGCGGAAGGGCCACGGTGGACTGGTCGCCGTTGACGGAGGTGACGTTGACGACGCACGGGCAGGGCTCGGGCGGCGCCGCCACGGGCAGCCGGGCGGCGAAGCGCCCGTCGTCGGCGACCGAGACGGCGGCTCCGTCGGCGTTGGCGCAGCTGTTGGTGCCGCCGATCATGTTCTGCCCGCAGACCAGCAGCATCACCATGGTCCTCGGACGCCAGCCGGTGCCGGTGACGGTGATCTCGGCGCCCTTGGCGGCCTCCGGCAGGGAGAGGGCCGCGGCGGCCCGGCCCTCGTCGGCGGCCGCCGGCGGCGCGGGCGCCAGGAGCAGGGCGCACGCCGCCAGCCCCGCCGCGAGGAGGGCCGCGAGTCCCGCGGTGGCTCGGGGGCGTACGCCGGGCAGGGCACTCACGTGGCTGCTCCCGTCAGTTCGTGTTCCGGTGCGTGGGCGGGTCCCGTTCCCGGGGCCGCGCCGGGCGGTTCGCCGCGCGGCGGCTCCGGCCGGGGGCGCCGGCCCCGTACGAGGTACAGCGCGGTCAGCGCGGTCCCGCCGAGGGCGGCCAGGCCGGCGGCGGTCCAGCCGGCGATCCGCCAGGGCACGAACCACGCGCTGGTGCCCGCCTCGGCCCGGGCGCCGCCGGGAGCGCTGACGGCGACGGTGACGCGGACCCGGTCGAGGACGGGGGCTCCGGGCCAGGGCTCGGTCAGCGCCACCCGCTCACCGGGGAGCAGCTCCACGGGCAGGGTGCGGGGGCCGCGGCCGGGTACGTCGCCGAGGCGGCCGTCGGCGCGGATCTCCAGCTCGGGGGCCAGGGCGACGTTGCCCCGGTTGACCAGGGTGTACGCGACCTGGGCCGAGGCGCCGCGGCCGCGCACGGCGACGTCCTCGACGGTGAGGGCGGCCAGGGTCGGTCCGCCGACCCGCAGGTGGACCCGTACGCCCACCTCGCGGCCGCCCTCGGTGGCGACCACGGCCGCGGGGTGGTCGCCGGGCGCGGAGGCGGGCGGGACGGTGACGGTGAAGGGGACCACCGCGCGGGTGCGGGGCGGGATCGTGACCGCGGCGGCGGGTCCGAAGCTGATCCAGGCCCCGGCGCCGGTGGCCGGGGCGGGCGCGGGGGCTGCCGGGCGCACGGCGGGGGCGTCCTCCGCCGCGGTGGGGGCGTCGGCGCCGCGCAGGGTGACGGTCCGCTCCTGGTCGGTGGTGTTGGACAGGGCGAGGTGGTCCTCCAGGACGGCGCCGGGGGTGCCCGCGAGGTAGAAGTACGGGCGGGCGCCGCCGAGCCGGCCCGCGGCGGGCTCGGCCGTCCAGCCGGACCCGTCGGCGGCGGCGGGGCGGGCGGGGGCGGCGTGCAGCGCGAGGGCGGTGAGCGCGGTGAGGAACAGGGCGCCGGTGCGCCGGAGGCTGTGGGGCACGGGCATGGCCGGGGTGCTCCGTTCAGGACCGGGCCCGCCGGCCGCGCCGGGTCAGCCACAGGACGCCGGCGGCGCCGGCCAGCAGCACGGTGGCGCCGAAGGTGCCGAGGGCGAGGGCGGAGTCGACGGGGCCGGTCTGCGGCAGGGTGTCGCCGGACGCCTCGCCGCCGGTCGGGGCGGCGGCCCCGGCGGCCGCCGTGACGTCCAGTTCGAGCGAGGGCCGGGGGCTGTTGCCGGGGACGCAGGTGGTCGTGGTGCCCATGGCCTTGATGGTGAGCACCCCGGCGGTGAAGGTGACCCGGCCGCTCTTCCCGGGCGTGTAGGTGCCCGAGAGGTCGCTGATCCTGATGGGCGTGTCGGCCGGCGCGGCCTCGGCGTTGGGCTGCCCGGAGACCGGGACGGACACCTTCTCCGCGCCGTCGGCGAGGATGACCGCGCTCGGGGACATGGCGCCCTTGCCGAGTTCGATCGGGCTGGAGGAGACACCCTTCTGGAAGGACATCGTGAGCTTGTAGGAGTCGCCCTCCTTGACGGCCTTGATGTCGATGGGCGACACGGCCGACTTGTCCCCGATCGGGGTCTTGCAGTCGTAGGCCACGTCGACGACGTCGGCGCGGGCCGCGGGGGCGGCCAGCAGTACCGCCGAGCCGGCCAGCGCGGAGGCCAGCGCGAGTGCGGTGGTGCGTTTCCGGTCGGACACCTTCGTCTTCCCCTCGGGCCACAAGTTACTGACGACACATCAGATTGGTGGCTCAAGGTACGCCCGGGTCCTTGCGGAGGGAAGACAAAGGACGGCCCGGATCGACGGCCCGTCGGCCGCGCGGTTTCAGGCCACGGGAGCCTGCGGGGCCACCCGTACGCCCCGCTGCCAGACGGCCGAGACGAGCGGGACCCCGGGCCGGTAGGCGAGGTGGACGTGGCTGGGGGCGTCGAGGAGGGCCAGGTCCGCCCGGGCTCCGGGAGTGAGCGTGCCGATGTCGCCGCGGCGCAGCGCGCGGGCACCGCCGGCGGTGGCCGACCAGAGGGCCTCGTCGGGGGTCATGCCCATGTCCCGGACCGCGAGCGCGATGCAGAACGGCATGGAACTGGTGTAGGACGAGCCGGGGTTGCAGTCGGTGGACAGCGCGACGGTCGCCCCGGCGTCGAGCAGGCGGCGGGCGTCGGGCCACGGGGCGCGGGTGGAGAACTCGGCGCCGGGCAGCAGGGTGGCCACGGTGGTGGCGGCGGCCTGGGCGAGCGCGTCCACGTCGGCGTCGGTGAGGTGGGTGCAGTGGTCGGCGGAGGCCGCCGCCAGCTCCACGGCGAGCTGGACCCCGGGGCCGTGGTTGAGCTGGTTGGCGTGGACGCGCGGGATCAGCCCGGCGGCGGCTCCGGCGGTCAGGATCGCGCGGGCCTGGTCCCCGTCGAAGGCGCCCTTCTCGCAGAACACGTCGACCCAGCGGGCGTAGGGGGCGCAGGCCGCCAGCATCTCGCCGGTGACGAGGTCGACGTAGGCGGCCGGGTCCTCGGCGTAGTCGGGGGAGACGATGTGCGCGCCGAGGTAGGTGACCTCCTCGGTGTGCGCGGCGGCGATGCGCAGGGCGCGGGCCTCGTCGGCGACGGTGAGTCCGTAGCCGGACTTGGTCTCGACGGTGGTGGTGCCCTGGCGGCGGGCCTCGCGGAGGTGGCGCAGGAGGTTCGCCTCCAGCTCGGCGTCGCTGGCGGCGCGGGTCGCGGCGACCGTGGTGCGGATGCCGCCGGCGGTGTAACCGCGTCCGGACATGCGGGCGTTGAACTCCGCGGTGCGGTCGCCGGCGAAGACCAGGTGCGAGTGCGAGTCGACGAAGCCGGGGATGACGGCGCTGCCGTGCGCGTCGTACGCGGTGTCGGCGGCCGGCGCCTCGGCGGCGGGGCCGACCCAGGCGATCCTGTCGTCCTCGATGACGACGGCCGCGTCCTGGATCAGGCCGAGGGCGGTGCCGTCACCGAGGGCGGGGTCGTTGGTGACGAGGCTGCCGATGCGGGTGATGACGGTGGTGGTCATGAGTTCCTCTCAGAACCGGGCCGCCCCGGGCCGCGCGCCCGGCGCGCGGCGCGGGGGCCGGGGGCCGGGCCTCGGGGTCGGGAAGCGGCGGGGGCGGGGCGCGGTGTCAGGCGCGGAGGGCGGCGATCGACGCGGCCAGGGCCGACGGTACGTCCCCGACCAGCGCGTGGACGCCGTCGCGGACGATGTGGCGACCGCCGACCACGGTGTGGCGGACGTCCGCCGCCGTGGCGGCGAACACCGCCGTCTCCGCCCCGAGGCGCGGCAGGGGTCCCGCCGTGCGGACGGAGTCCAGGGCGAGGGTGGTGAAGTCCGCGAGGGCCCCGGGCTCCAGGCGGCCCGCGTCCGGCCGGCCGAGGGCGGCATGGCCGTCGGCGGTGGCGGCGGAGAGCAGGGCGTTCGCCGTCCAGTGCCCCCGGGTGCGGCTGCGCAGGCGCTCGTTGAGCTCCATCGCCCGGGCCTCTTCGAGCAGGTCGATCACGGCGTGGCTGTCGCTGCCGAGCGACAGCGGGCTGCCCGCGTGCTGGAGGCGGGCCGCCGGCCCGATGCCGTCGGCGAGGTCGCGTTCGGTGGTGGGGCACATGCAGGTGCCGGTGGAGGTGCCGCCGAGCAGGGCGATGTCCGCGTCGGTCAGGTGGGTGTTGTGGACCCCGGTGGTGCGCGGGCCGAGGACCCCGTGGTCGGCGAGGAGCTCGGTCGGGGTGCGGCCGTGGGCGGCCCGGCAGGCGTCGTTCTCGGCGGTCTGCTCGGAGAGGTGGACGTGCAGGGGGGCTTGCCGCTCCGCGGCCCAGGCGGCGACGGTCCCCAGTTCCGCCGCGGGCACGGCGCGGACCGAGTGGATCGCGGCGCCGACCAGCGCGTGCTCGCGGGGCTTGAGCGCCGAGACGCGCTCCGCCCAGGCCTCGGCGGTGCCGTCGGAGAAGCGCAGCTGGTGCGGTTCGGGCTCCCGGCCGAAGCCCGAGGACAGGTAGGCGGTGTCGAGGAGGGTGATGCGGATGCCGGCCTCGGCGGCCGCCTCGATCAGGGCCTCCCCCATGGCGTTCGGGTCGGCGTAGGGGGCGCCGCCGGGCGCGTGGTGGACGTAGTGGAACTCGCCGACGTTCGTGATGCCGGCCAGGGCCATCTCCGCGTACACGGCGCGGGCGAGCGCGAAGTAGCGCTCGGGGGTGAGGTTCTGGGCGACCTTGTACATGACGTCGCGCCAGGTCCAGAAGGTGCCGGAGCCGACCTGGACGGTGGAGCGCAGCGCGCGGTGGAAGGCGTGGCTGTGCGCGTTGGCCAGGCCGGGGACGGTCAGCCCGCGCAGCGGCTCGGCGCCCGGCGGCGGGGTCGGCGCACCGGTGGTCAGGGCCGCGATCCTGCCGTCGGCCGCTACGGCCAGGGCCACGCCCGGCTCGACGTGGGTGCCGAGCCAGGCGTGTTCCAGCCAGTACGTCTTCCGCGCCGCCACCGCGTTCCCCTTCACCTGCATGCGAGTCCTTCCAGTACGTCGGCGAGGGCGAGGACGCCGGCCACGCAGTCGTCCTCGGCGGCGAACTCCCGCGGCGAGTGGGAGACGCCGGTCGGGTTCCGTACGAACAGCATCGCGGTCGGGACGGCCGCGGAGAGGATTCCTGCGTCGTGTCCCGCTCCGGTGCCGAGCACCGGGACGGCGCCGCCCAGGATCCGGTTCAGCTCGTCGCGCAGGGCGTGCTCGAACTCGACGACCGGGGTGAAGGACTCCCGGACGACCGCGAGGTCGACGCCGTCCTGGTCGGCGCGTTCGCGGGCGGCCTTCTCGACGGCGGTGACCACCGTGTCGAGGGTGGCCTGGTCGGCCGCGCGGGAGTCGAGCCAGCCCCGTACCAGGGACGGGATCGCGTTGACCCCGTTGGGCTCGACGGAGATCTTCCCGAAGGTGGCGACGGCGCCGGCGAGCGCCGCTTCGGCGCGGGCCGCGAGGACCGTCGCCGCGTAGGTCAGCATGGGGTCGCGGCGGTCCACGAGCCGGGTGGTGCCGGCGTGGTTGGCCTCGCCGCGGAAGTCGAACCGCCAGCGGCCGTGCGGCCAGATCGCGGACGCGATGCCGACCCGGTCCCCGCTGAGGTCGAGGGCCCGGCCCTGCTCCACGTGCAGTTCGACGAAGGCGCCGATGCGGGCGAGGCGCTCGGGGTCCGCCCCGATGGCGGCGGGGTCGTACCCGGCGGCCTCCATGGCGGCGGGCAGGCTGACACCGTCGGCGTCGCGGAGCTCGTAGGCCTTCTCCCGGGTCAGCTGCCCGGCCGCGAGCCGGGAGCCGACGCAGGCGAGCCCGAAGCGGGCCCCCTCCTCGTCACCGAAGTTGGTGATGGCCAGGGGCCTGGCGAACTCCGCTCCCCTCCTGCGGAGTTCGTCCAGGGCCGCGAAGGAGGACACCACCCCGAGGGGGCCGTCGAAGGCCCCGCCGTCGGGGACGGAGTCCAGGTGCGAGCCGGTGACCACGGCGTCCCCGGCGAGGGGGTCGCCGAGCCAGGCCCACTGGTTGCCGTTGCGGTCGGTCTCGTACGCCATGCCGCGCGCCCGCGCCTGCTCCTGGAACCAGGCCCGGCAGTCGGTGTCCGCCCCGGTCCAGGCGTAGCGGCGGTAGCCGCCGGAGCCGCTGTCGCGGCCGAGGAGCGCGAGCTCCGCCCACATGCTGTGGAAGGAGGGGGCCCCGCTCACGGGGGCCTCGCTCGCCGGGGCCTCGCTCACGCGGTGTCACCCTCGCGCATCGGGACACGGACCCCGCGCTCGTCGGCGACCGACTCGGCGATGTCGTAGCCGGCGTCGACGTGGCGGATGACGCCCATGCCCGGGTCGTTGGTGAGGACGCGGCGGATCTTCTCGCCGGCCAGCGGGGTGCCGTCGGCGACGGTGACCTGGCCCGCGTGGATGGAGCGGCCCATGCCGACGCCGCCGCCGTGGTGCAGGGAGACCCAGGAGGCGCCGGAGGCGACATTGACCATGGCGTTGAGCAGCGGCCAGTCGGCGATGGCGTCGGAGCCGTCGAGCATGGCCTCGGTCTCGCGGTACGGGGAGGCCACCGAGCCGCAGTCGAGGTGGTCGCGGCCGATGACCAGCGGGGCGGCCAGTTCGCCGCTCGCGACCATGTCGTTGAAGCGCTCGCCGGCCTTGTCGCGCTCGCCGTAGCCGAGCCAGCAGATCCGCGCGGGCAGGCCCTGGAAGTGGACCCGCTCGCCGGCCATCTTGATCCAGCGGTGCAGGGACTCGTTCTCCGGGAAGAGGTCGAGCATCGCCTTGTCGGTCTTGTGGATGTCGGAGGCCTCGCCGGACAGGGCGGCCCAGCGGAAGGGGCCCTTGCCCTCGCAGAACAGCGGCCGGATGTAGGCGGGGACGAAGCCGGGGAAGGCGAAGGCGCGGTCGTAGCCGGCCAGTTGGGCCTCGCCGCGGATGGAGTTGCCGTAGTCGAAGACCTCGGCGCCGGCGTCCATGAAGCCGACCATGGCCTCGACGTGCGTGGCCATGGACTCGCGGGCGCGGGTGGTGAAGCCGGCCGGGTCCTTGGCCGCGTAGGCCGCCATGTCGTCGAAGTCCACCCCGACGGGGAGGTAGGCCAGCGGGTCGTGGGCGCTGGTCTGGTCGGTGACGATGTCGATCGGGGCGCCCTCGGCCAGCATCTGCGGGAGGAGCTCGGCGGCGTTGCCGAGCAGGCCGATGGACAGCGGCCTGCGGGCGTCGCGGGCCTCGACGGCCAGCTGGAGCGCGTGCTGGAGGCTGTCGGCCCGCACGTCCAGGTAGCGGTGCTCGATGCGGCGCTCGATGGCGCGCGGGTCGACGTCGATGCAGATGGCGACGCCGTCGTTCATCGTCACGGCGAGCGGCTGGGCGCCGCCCATGCCGCCGAGGCCGGCGGTCAGGGTGATGGTGCCGGCGAGGGTGCCGTCGAACTTCTTGGCCGCGACGGCCGCGAAGGTCTCGTAGGTGCCCTGGAGGATGCCCTGGGTGCCGATGTAGATCCACGAGCCGGCCGTCATCTGCCCGTACATAGTCAGGCCGAGCTGTTCCAGGCGGCGGAACTCCTCCCAGTTGGCCCAGTCGCCGACGAGGTTGGAGTTGGCGAGCAGGACGCGCGGCGCCCACTCGTGGGTCTGCATGACGCCGACGGGGCGGCCGGACTGGACGAGCATGGTCTCGTCCTGCTTGAGGGTCCGCAGCGTGCGGACCATCGCGTCGTACGAGCGCCAGTCGCGGGCGGCCTTGCCGGTGCCGCCGTAGACGACGAGCTTGTCGGGGTGCTCGGCGACCTCGGGGTCGAGGTTGTTCTGGAGCATCCGCAGCGCGGCCTCCTGCTGCCATCCCAGGGTGCTGAGTGCGGTACCGCGCGAGGCCCGTACGGGGCGAGGTCCTGACATGGCTGTGCCTCCTCCGATGTTGGTCAATCCATTCACATCCTCGCTTCCTGAATAGATTCAGTCAACAGCTGCGGGCGGGCGGGTGTGCCGCGGGCACGCGGGCCGGGAAGGTGATGGAGTGGGCGGCGGGAGGTACGGACGTGGGTGGAGCCGGGGCGGACGGTGCCGGGCGGCGGGAGCGCGCCGTGCGGGCCGCCGTCGAACAGGGGCTGGTGGGCGCGGACGATCCGCTCGTCTGCCTGCTGGACACGGCCGGCATCCGGGCCGCCGCGGCCGGGCTGACCGCCGCCTTCGCCGCCGCCGTGCCGCCCGGCACCCCCGTGCTGCACGCCTTCGCGGTGAAGGCCGCCCCGCTCGTCCCCGTACTGCGGCTGCTCGCGGACGCCGGACTCGGTTGCGAGGCGGCCGGCCCCGGCGAGCTGGCGCTGGCCCGGGCGGCGGGGGTACCGGCCCGGGACACCGTCCTGGACTCCCCCGCCAAGACCGTCGCGGAACTCCGCGACGCCCTCGCGGCGGGCGTCGCCGTCAACGTCGACAACCCCCAGGAACTGGAGCGCCTCGACGCCCTCCTCGCCACGGCCCCGGCCGGCGCCCCCCGGCCGCGGATCGGGCTCCGGATCAACCCGCAGACCGGCGCGGGCTCGATCGCCGCGCTGTCCACCGCGACGGCGACCTCCAAGTTCGGGATCCCCCTGCGCGACCCGGGAGCGCGCGCCTGGCTCGTACGGGCCTTCGCCGACCGGCCCTGGCTGACCCGCCTGCACACCCACTCGGGCTCCCAGGGCGTACCGCTGGCGCTGATCGCGCAGGGCGTGCGGGAGCTGCACGCCCTGGCCGAGGAGGTCAACCGCACCGTCGGGCGCCGCCAGGTCGACACCCTCGACATCGGCGGAGGCCTGCCGGTCGACTTCTCCCGTGACACGGGCGGGCCGACGTACGGGCAGTACGTGGCCGCCCTGCGCGCCGCGGTACCGGCGCTCTTCGACGGCTCGTACGGCCTGGTGACCGAGTTCGGCCGGTCCCTGCTGGCCCGGCACGGCCTGGTCCTCGCCCGGGTGGAGTACACGAAGACCGCCGGGGGCCGGGCCGTCGCCGTCACCCACGCGGGGGTCCAGCTGGCGACCCGCACCGTGTACGCCCCGGCGGCGTGGCCGCTGCGCATCCTGCCGTTCGACGCGGACGGCGCGCCCAAGACCGGGCCGCCGCTCGCCCAGGACATCGCGGGCCCGGCCTGCTTCGCCGGCGACCTGCTGGCCTCGGCCCGCGAACTGCCGGAACTGGCCCCGGGCGACCTGATCGCCGTCCCCGACACGGGGGCGTACTTCTTCACGGCCCACTACGGCTACAACAGCCTCCCGCGGCCCGCCGTCCACGGCTTCTCGCTCACGCCGCCGGGCGGGGTCCGCTTCACGGTGGTCCGGCCGGGGCAGCCGGTCGCGGACATCGTGGCGGAGGCGGGCGCGGCGTTCCGCGACGCGCTGCTGTAGCCCCTCCCGGCACCCCGCCGCCGGGGACGGCTACTCCACGAACAGGCCGCGCGCGGCGGCCCGGGCGTCGAAGGCCTCCAGCCGTGCCTGCGCGTCCGGCAGCGCGTCCGCCATCGCCTCCAGGAGGACCCGCCCCAGCAGCATCGGCGCGCACGCCGTGTCGAAGGCCAGCCCCGTCCCGACCGGCGCCGGGATCAGCAGGTCCGAGTGGCGGGCCACCGGCGCGAAGGCAGAGTCCGCGACGGTCACCACCGTAAGGCCGTCCCCCCGGGCGCGTTCCAGGGTCTCCACGACCTCCCGGGGATGGCGGGGCAGCGCGAAGCAGAGCAGCGCCGTGGCCCCGTCGGCGCGGGCCGCGTCGATACGGTCCTCCAGCATCGAGCCGCCCTCGTCGAGGAGCCGCACGTCCGGGTGCACCTTGGCGGCGAAGTACGCGAAGCCGCGGGCCTGGGACGACGCCGCCCGCAGCCCCAGCACCGGCAGCGGGGCCGACGCGGCGAGCAGCCGCCCGGCCTCCTGGACCGGGGCGGGGTCGGCGAGCGCCGCGGACAGCTGCCGCAGGTTCTCGATCTCGCCCTGCACGGCCTGCTGGTACTCGTTGTACGCGTCCCCGTGCGGTACGCCGGTCCGTTCGGCGGGGGCCACGTCGCGCAGGTGGCGGCGGAGCGCGGGGTAGCCGTCGAATCCCAGCGCCACCGCGAAGCGGGTCACCGAGGGCTGGCTCACGCCGGCCAGCTCGGCGAGCTCCACGCTCGACAGGAACGGCACCTCGGCGGCGCCGCGCACCATGCAGTGCGCGATACGCCGCTGGGTCGGCGTCAGCCGGTGCCCCTCGAACAGTTTCTGCAGACGCGCTGCCGGGCTGTCGCTCATCCCGCCCCCTCCGTTCCCGTCCCGCCCCGTCCCCGGTGGCTATTCAGTCACGGAGCACTCTGCATGCGCTTATGCAGCTCGGCAACCCGCGCCCACGATCCGGATACGGGGGCCAGCCCCAGTGCGGGGGCCCGCACGCGTTCCTACGGTGGAGGGATGGACGCCCAAGATCTGAAGAAGGAACTCGACGCGACCCTGGACGCCCGGCGGGAGCTGGGTCCGGAGTACGAGGCCGCACTGGTGGACTCGTTCGTCGAGAAGGTGGACACGCAGGTCCGTCGCCGGCTGGCCGAGGAGCGCCTGGCCGCCGCCCGCGGGGACGGGCCCGCGGCGCGCCCCGCCGCGGGGGACGCGAACTTCGGCGAGCGCTTCGGCTTCGCCATCATCACGCTGGTGCTGGCGATCCCGCTGTCCGCCATCGGCGCCACGCAGGCCGGGGGACTGGAGGGACTGCTGGTGACGTGGGCGGGGATCGTCGGCGTGAACTTCATCCACGCCCGCAAGCGCCTGCGCCGCACCCGCCCGGCCTCGGACTGACGGCACCGGCGCGCGGGCCCGGGCCGCCGGGCCGCTCCTGGGCCGGTGCCGCGGGCCCGCGCCGGGGAAAAGCACGCGGGGACCGCCGCACCCCGGTCGCCCGGGGGCGGGACGACGGCGGTCCCCGCGAGGACACGGGCCGGGTCAGGGCCGTCCGCGTCCATGGCGTCCACGCGGTCCGGGAGCCGCTCCGGAGTCGCGCAACGCCGTTTCGTGGCGCCGGCCGGGGTTCCGGTCTCCCGGTCCTCCCTGCCGACGACCACCACTGTGCCGGAACCGTGTTAAGCCGGTGCTGCCGTCACGTGACGGGCCCGTACCGATCACGCGACGGGCCCGTTCCGATCACGCGACGGCGGTGGTGCTGTACCGAAGGCACCGCCCGCACCGGAGGCACCGCCCGTACCGCCCGCACCGCCCGGCACCGTCCCCGTACCGCCCGCCGCAGGTGCTACTTCGCGCCCTTGGCCAGGAACGCCAGCAGGTCCTGGCGGCTGACGACACCGGTGGGCTTGCCCTCCACCAGCACGATCGCCGCGTCCGCCTCGCCGAGCACCGCCATCAGCTCGGACACCGGCTCGCCGGAGCCGACCTGCGGGAGCGGGGCGCTCATGTGCTTCTCCAGCGGGTCGCCGAGCGAGGCGCGCTGCGCGAACAGCGCGGCCAGCAGTTCCTTCTCGACGACGGAGCCGATGACCTCTGCGGCCATCACGTCCGGGTGGCCGGCGCCCGGCTTGACGATCGGCATCTGCGAGACGCCGTACTCGCGCAGGACCTCGATCGCCTCGCCCACGGTCTCCTCGGGGTGCATGTGGACGAGGGACGGCATGGCGCCCTCCTTGTCCGCGAGCACGGCGCCGATCCGCGCGGCGGGACCGGCCTCCTCCAGGAAGCCGTGCCCGGCCATCCACTCGTCGCTGAAGATCTTGCTCAGGTAGCCGCGGCCGCTGTCGGGCAGCAGGACGACGACCACGTCGTCCGGGCCCAGGCCCTCGGCCGCGCGCAGGGCGGCGACGACCGCCATGCCGCAGGAGCCGCCGACGAGCAGTCCCTCCTCCTTGGCCAGGCGGCGCGTCATCTGGAAGGAGTCCTTGTCGGACACCGCGATGATCTCGTCGGTGACGTTCGGGTCGTAGGCGGTCGGCCAGAAGTCCTCGCCGACGCCCTCGACGAGGTACGGGCGCCCGGAGCCGCCGGAGTAGACCGAGCCCTCCGGGTCGGCGCCGATGACCTTGACCTTGCCGCCGCTGACCTCCTTGAGGTAGTTGCCGGTGCCGGAGATGGTGCCGCCCGTGCCGACGCCCGCGACGAAGTGGGTGATCTTCCCCGCGGTCTGCTCCCACAGTTCGGGACCGGTGGTCTCGTAGTGCGAACGGGGGTTGTTCGGGTTGCTGTACTGGTCGGGCTTCCAGGCCCCCGGCGTCTCGCGCACGAGGCGGTCGGAGACGTTGTAGTACGAGTCCGGGTGGTCCGGGTCGACGGCGGTCGGGCAGACCACGACCTCAGCGCCGTACGCCCGCAGGACGTTGATCTTGTCCAGGGACACCTTGTCGGGGCAGACGAAGATGCACTTGTAGCCCTTCTGCTGGGCCACGATGGCGAGTCCTACCCCCGTGTTGCCGCTGGTCGGCTCCACGATGGTGCCGCCGGGCTTGAGGGCTCCGCTCTGCTCGGCGGCCTCGATCATCCGTACGGCGATCCGGTCCTTCACGGATCCACCGGGATTGAAGTACTCGACCTTGGCAAGGACGGTGGCCCGCAGGCCTTCGGTCACACGGTTGAGCTTCACCAGCGGGGTGTTGCCGACGAGGCTGATCATCGAGTCGTGGAATTGCACCATGTTCTCCAAGGAGGGGACTCCACGGGTTCTCCGGGAGGTCCGGCCAGAGTATGCGGAAAGGGATTGACCGACCGTCCGTACGGGGCAGGAAGGTCAACGAGGACCGAAGGAGGTGGCCTGAAGGGTGTCCAGGGCGAGAACGGCCCGCCGCATCGCGGCGGGGGCGGCGTACGGCGGGGGCGGCCTCGGGCTGGTCGGGGTCGCCGCGGTGGGGCTGGTACTGGCCGAGGTGCAGTTCGCCAAGCGGACGGTCGGCAGCGGGCTGCCGGATCCGCCGCGCGCGGACGGGCTGTACGGGAGCGAGTTCGGCGGCCCCGAGCAGAGCCCCGGGCCGCTGCGCCTGGGCATGCTGGGCGACTCGACGGCGGCCGGCCTCGGCGTGCGGCGGGCCCGGCAGACGCCGGCGGCCCTGCTGGCCTCGGGGCTGGCGGCGGTGGCGGAGCGGCCGGTGGAGCTGCGCAATGTCGCGCTCTCGGGTGCCATGTCGGACGACCTGGACCGCCAGGCGGGCCTCCTGCTGGACAGCGGGGGGCCGGCCCCGGACGTATGCGTGATCATGATCGGCGCGAACGACGTGACGCGCCGGATGCCGCCCACCCAGTCCGTACGGCTGCTGACCACCGCGGTGCGCAGGCTGCGGCTCGCGGGCGCCGAGGTCGTGGTGGGCACCTGCCCGGACCTGGGCACGATCGAGCCGGTGTACCAGCCGCTGCGCTGGGTGGCCCGCCGGGTCTCGCGCCAGCTGGCCGCCGCGCAGACCATAGGGGTGGTCGCGCTGGGCGCCCGTACGGTCTCCATGGGGGACCTGCTCGGCCCCGAGTTCGCCGCGAACCCGCGCGAGATGTTCGGCCCGGACTCCTACCACCCCTCCGCGGAGGGGTACGCGACCGCGGCCATGGCCGTGCTGCCGACCCTGTGCGCGGCGCTCGGCGTGTGGCCGGAGTCGGACCGGCTGGACGTGTCCCGCGACGAGGACATGCTCCCGGTGGCCGAGGCGGCGTCCGCCGCGGCGGGCCAGGCGGGTACGGAGGTCACGGCCGCGCGCGGGCCCTGGGCTCTGCTCAAGCACCGCCGCCGGCGGCGGCTGCCGGGCGAGGACCCGACCCACACCCCGGCCCCGGCCCCGGAGACCCCGGTGTCCTGACCCGGGCGCTCCCGGGCGCTCCCCGGGGGCCCGGCTGCCCCGGGGAGCGCCCGGGAACGCCCGGCCCCGGGGCGGGGGCACACTGGAGTCGGACGGCCCAGGGCCCGGCGCCGCGGGCCCGCGCGGAGCCCGCGCGGAGCCGGGGGCGGCGCGGTCCGGCGCCGCGCCGCGGGCCACCGCGTACCCGTCGGTCGCGCGGGAGCGACCGGCATCACACCGCAAGGCCGGTGACCTCGACCGTACGGGGCGGTAACTTCGCTTGCGGTCCCGGTTAGAGCCGCAACACACCCTTGGAGCCCCGATGCCCGAAGCCGTCATCGTTTCCACCGCCCGGTCGCCCATCGGACGCGCCGGCAAGGGGTCGCTCAAGGACGTCCGCCCGGACGACCTGACCGCGACGATCATCCAGGCCGCGCTCGCCAAGGTCCCGGGGCTGGACCCGCGCGACATCGACGACCTGATGCTGGGCTGCGGCCTCCCCGGCGGCGAGCAGGGCCACAACCTGGGCCGCGTCGTGGCCGTGCAGATGGGCATGGACCACCTGCCGGGCCTGACGGTCACCCGTTACTGCTCCTCCTCGCTCCAGACCTCGCGGATGGCCCTGCACGCCATCAAGGCGGGCGAGGGCGACGTCTTCATCTCCGCGGGCGTCGAGATGGTCTCCCGGTTCGCCAAGGGCTCCTCGGACGGCCTCCCGGACACGCACAACCCGCTCTTCGCCGAGGCGGAGGCCCGTACGGCCGCGGTCGCGCAGAGCGAGGGCAGCTCCTGGCACGACCCGCGCGAGGACGGCCTGATCCCGGACGCGTACATCTCGATGGGCCAGACGGCCGAGAACCTGGCGCGCGTCAAGGGCGTGACCCGCCGGGACATGGACGAGTTCGGCGTGCGCTCGCAGAACCTGGCCGAAGAGGCCATCAAGAACGGCTTCTGGGCCCGCGAGATCACCCCGGTCACGACCCCGGACGGCACGGTCGTCTCCGCCGACGACGGTCCGCGCGCCGGAGTGACCCTGGAGGGCGTCGAGGGCCTCAAGCCCGTCTTCCGCCCGGACGGCCTGGTCACGGCCGCCAACTGCTGCCCGCTGAACGACGGCGCCGCGGCGCTGGTCATCATGAGCGACACCAAGGCGCGGGAGCTGGGCCTGACCCCGCTGGCGCGGATCGTCTCCACCGGCGTCACCGGCCTCTCCCCCGAGATCATGGGCCTGGGCCCGGTCGAGGCCTCCCAGCAGGCGCTGCGACGGGCCGGCCTGACCGTCGGGGACATCGACCTGTTCGAGATCAACGAGGCCTTCGCGGCGCAGGTCATCCCGTCCTACCGGGACCTGGACATCCCGCTCGACAAGCTGAACGTCAACGGCGGGGCCATCGCCGTCGGTCACCCGTTCGGGATGACCGGCGCGCGCCTCACCGGCACTCTGATCAACAGCCTGCAGTTCCACGACAAGCAGTTCGGCCTGGAGACGATGTGCGTGGGCGGCGGCCAGGGCATGGCCATGGTCATCGAGCGGCTGAGCTGAGCCGTAGCGGAGGGTAGGGGTCGCCCGAGGCACGAGGGCGGCACCTGCCCGCAACGGTGGCGAAGCACAGCGCGACCAAGGTCATCGAGCGGCTGAGCTGAGCCGTAGCGGAGGGTAGGGGTCGCCCGAGGCACGAGGGCGGCACCTGCCCGCAGCGGTGGCGAAGCACAGCGCGACCAAGGTCATCGAGCGGCTGAGCTAGGCGCATGGCAAGCGCCGCAAGGGGTCCGGGTGGGTGCCTTGCGGCGTACTGACGCCGAATCTAATCCGGTCGCGGCCGACCTGTGACCGAATCTCCCCCAGGATGTGACCTATCTCCTGGGGGATCGGCATATATGCAGGTCAGAGGACGTTCGGCGCGGCCCTGTGTGACCAAAGCCCTGTCCAATTCGTGACGTAATGCACTGCACACCATTCCCATGCCGGGACACTCTGATGTAGGAAGTCGGGGGATCGAATCACATCAGGAGTTAGTCAGTGAGCGCCATGTCTCTTGCCCTACTGCTGACCACGGCCGCTGCCACGGCCGTGGGCGCTGCTGCGCTGCACGCCGTCCACGGCCTGCGCAAGCAGGTCACCGCCCTGCGCGGGGAGCTGGCGGTGTCGGCCCACCCCCGCGGTGCGACCGTTCCGCACGCCCGCCACGCCGTGGAGTCCCCCGCCGCGGAGATACGGGCCGCCGTGGCGGAGGCCCTCGCCGAGGAGCGCGAGCGCGAGCTGGCCGAGGCGCGCGCCTTCTGGGCCGCGCAGGAGGCCCGTGACGCCGCGGACGCGCCGTCGCTGCTGGGCGGCCTGCCCGGGCTCGGCGAGGACGCCCCGCTCTTCCTGCCCCGGCAGGCGGACCTGGTCGGCCTGGAGCCGCTGCTGGGCGAGGAGCTGGCCGAGGAGTACCCCGAGGACTCGGCGGAGCTGGCCGCCGCCCGCCGGCGCCACCCCTCGCACCCGGACTTCGTACCCGTCCAGGCCTCGCACCCCGGCGCGGACCACGAGCGCACGGTGAGCCGTCTGGAGGAGCTCGCGGAGGCCCGTACGGCCCTCGCGGACGTCCGTCCGGGCCCGCTGGGCACGCTCGACGTGTACGTCTTCACGGACGGCACCACGCTGTGCATGACCCCGGGCCACCGGGAGACCGCGGAGCGCCTGGCCGAGGCCCTGCGCTCGGGCACCGCGCCCGTACTGCTGGGCGGCTCGGGCATCTCGGGCGCCTACGCGCTGACCTTCTCGTGCGGCGACTCCGAGGACCCGGACAGCAACGTCTACATCCTCGCGGACCGCGTCATCGCATCGCTCTGACTTCCGCCTGCTCCACCAGTCGAACGGCCTCGTCCAGCAGTACGGACGGGGCCTTCGCGCCGTCCGGGGCGGCGTGTTCGCGCAGTGCCTGCGCGAGGTCGGTGCCGGCCACCTGGAGCTGGTCCCCCACGACGAAGACCCCCGCGTCCGGAAGCTCCCGCTCCGGGCCTCCTTCGAGCCGCTGCGCCCGCGCCGCGAGCTCGCGGGCCAGGTCCAGCGCCACGGCCGCCGCCCCCCGCGCCAGGCGGCTCTGCGGAGCCGCCCTCAGCCGGTCGGCGAAGCGTTCCACGACGGCGGTCAGGGGTGAGGTATCGAGCACGCGGCTGACCCTACGCGCCGTGCGGGCACCATTGCCAACGGGCGGACGCTCGGGCACGGTGGCGTGAAGAGAGAACAGCACGGCGATACCTCCGGAGGCGCCCATGTCCGTAGAGTTCTCCGAGCAGACCCACCGCAACATGATCGACAGAATCCCCCGGGCCACCGGCCGCGAGCTCTCCGACTGGCTGCGCGCCGTCGACGAGGGCCCCTCCCTGCTCCGCTTCGAGGAGAAGGTGAGCTGGCTCCTCGGCGCGCACGAGCTGTCGTACGGCCAGGCCAAGGCGATCATCCACGAGTACGACCTGCGCAGGGCCGCACGCCGCTTCGGCTGAGCCCCGCGTCCCGTGCGGTGCCGCGCGGAACGCGGGAAGGCCCCGCGAGCGGTGTGCTCGCGGGGCCTTCCCCTTGCTGTGTGCCGACGGGCCCGCGGGCCGGTCCGGCTAGTCGTCGCCCGAGAGGATCTGGAAGATGCGCAGCATCTCGATGTAGATCCAGACCAGCGTCGTGGTGAGGCCGAAGGCGGCGAGCCAGGCCTCCTCGCGCGGGGCGCCGTAGGCCACGCCGTCCTCGACCTGCTTGAAGTCCAGGGCGAGGAAGCAGGCACCGAGGATGACGCCGAGGGCGCCGAACAGCAGGCCGAGGCCGCCGCTGCGGAAGCCCAGGCCGTCGCCGCCCGCGAAGACGGAGAAGAGCAGGTTCGTCAGCATGAGCAGCATGAAGCCGAGGGCCGCCGCCATGACGAAGCCGGTGAAGCGGCGGGTGACGCGGATCCAGCGCATCTTGTACGCGAAGAGCACGGCGGCGAACACGCACATCGTGCCCATCACGGCCTGGATGACCACGCCGGGGCCCATGTAGGTGCTCACGGTCGCGCTGAGCACGCCGAGGAAGACGCCCTCGAAGGCCGCGTAGGCGAGGATCAGGCCGGGCGAGGCCTTGCTCTTGAAGGACTGGATCATCGCGAAGACGAACGCGACGAGCATCGCGCCGATGGCGATGCCGTACGACGCCCCGAGGTTGGCGGGGTCGACCGGCAGCGCGATCCAGGCGAGGGTCGCGGTCACGATAAGCGTGCCGAGCGTCATGGCCGTACGGCTCACGACGTCGTCCATGGTCATCGCGTTGGTGTGCGCCGGCGCCTGCGGCATGCCCGTCGCCGGGTCGGTCGCGTACGGGTTCGTCGCGTAGGGGTTCGCTGCCCCGGCCTGCTGGTGCTGCTGGGCGTCGAAGCCCGCGTAGCCACCGTTGTCGCGGCTGAACCCCCGTCGCGAGAAGACCGGGTTACTGCTCCTCATCTCACTCCTCCGTGGCCACCGAGCGCGGCCTTAGCAACAAGAGTAATGCGCTCGCAAAGAAAGCACCCTACTGCTGGAGGAGGATCTTAGGAGAAGGGGCGGCGAAGCGCAGGGGGATAAAGAGCGGAACACGTACGGAACACGTACGGGCCGCGGAGTACCCGGAACCGGACTCGAACCGGCACGGCCCGAAGGCCAGCGAGGTTTAAGCTCGCCGTGTCTGCATTCCACCATCCGGGCAAGGCGTGCGGCCCCCGCGGGAAAATCCTTGAACGCCGGGGTCGAGCCTATCCGGATCGATTGGGCGGCCGTCGGGCCGCGTATGCGATGTTGTCTGATTTTATTGGCGCTTGAGGGTGCGTCAGACCCGAGAACGCGGGGTCGGCCCGTTCTGGACGGCAATCGGCGCCTGGTCGGGAATGACGGGATTTCGATGGCCCGCGCCACCCTCGCGCCACCCCGTCCGCCACCCCCGGAGCCGCCCCCGTCCCCCGGCATCCCGCGGCCCGCCGGCCCCGCGATTGGCCCCCGGCCGCCCGCCCCCGTCCCCCGGCCGTCGGGGTACATGTCATACCAGAGGAGGAGGCCGAGGCCGCCGCGGTCAACCTCCAGTGGGCCGGAGAACGGGCACCGCGGCTGATCCGCGGCGGGGGTGGCCGCGTCGAGGATGAGGGGGTCCCCGCAGATCACGGACCCCACCGGTCCGCCGCCCAAGGAGTCGCCCCCGTGACCACCACGAACTACGCCCCGCACACCGCCCAGGCCGTGGCCGCGCGCGCCTCGGGGCTCTCCAAGGTGTACGGCCAGGGCGAAACCCAGGTGGTCGCCCTGCACAAGGTCTCCGTGGACTTCGCCCAGGGCCAGTTCACCGCGATCATGGGCCCCTCGGGCTCCGGCAAGTCCACCCTGATGCACTGCGTCGCCGGACTGGACACCTTCTCCGACGGCTCCGTCCGCATCGGCGACACCGAGCTGAGCACCCTCAAGGACAAGCAGCTCACGCAGCTGCGCCGGGACAAGATCGGCTTCATTTTCCAGGCCTTCAACCTGCTGCCGACCCTGACGGCCCTGGAGAACATCACGCTCCCCATGGACATCGCGGGCCGCAAGCCGGACCAGCAGTGGCTGGACACCGTGATCCGCATGGTCGGCCTCTCGGACCGCCTCGGCCACCGCCCCACCCAGCTCTCCGGCGGCCAGCAGCAGCGCGTGGCGGTCGCCCGCGCCCTGGCCTCCCGCCCGGAGATCATCTTCGGCGACGAGCCCACCGGGAACCTGGACTCCCGCTCCGGCGCCGAGGTCCTGGGCTTCCTGCGCAACTCGGTCCGCGACCTGGGCCAGACCGTCGTCATGGTCACCCACGACCCGGCCGCCGCGTCCTACGCCGACCGCGTCATCTTCCTGGCCGACGGCGAGATCGTCGACGAGATGCTCAGCCCCACCGCCGACGGGGTGCTGGACCGCATGAAGGCCTTCGACGCCAAGGGCCGTACGAGCTGACCCGGGGCCGGCCGCCCCCGTAGCCCTCCGCCGCACCTCCAGCCCCAGGACTGAGATCCCATGTTCCGTACCGCCCTGCGCAACGTCCTCGCGCACAAGGCCCGACTGCTGATGACGGTGCTCGCCGTCACCCTCGGCGTCGCCTTCGTCTCCGGCACCCTCGTCTTCACCGACACCCTCAACAAGGCCCTCTCCGGCCAGTCCGCCAAGAGCTTCGACGGGGTCGCCGTCTCCGTCACCTCGTCCGGCCAGACCCGCGACGAGGACGGCCGGAAGGAGGGCGAGCCCGGCATCGGACAGCAGACCCTCGACAGGGTCAAGGGCGTCAAGGGCGTCGACACCGTCTCCGGCCGGGTCTCCGGCTTCGCCGGCGTCGGCGACGAGAAGGGCAAGCTGATCGGCTCCGGCTGGTCCAACCGGGGCGCGAACTTCGCCCCCGTCAAGGACGGCAAGGACCCCCGCTACACCTTCACCGACGGCGCCGGGCCGGCCGCGGCCGACCAGATCGCCCTCGACAGGGCGACCGCGAAGCAGGGCGGGTACGAGGTCGGCGACACGGTCCGCGTCGCGACCAACGGGCCCGTGAAGGAGTACGCCCTCAAGGGCGTCTTCACCACCGAGGACGGCTCCGTCAACGCGGGCGGCAGCCTGGTCCTCTTCGACACCGCCGTCGCCCAGCAGCTCTACCTCCAGCCCGGCTACTACCAGGAGCTCCTGGTCAGCGCCCAGAAGGGCGCCTCCGCCGACCGGCTGCTGGCCGACATCGAGCCGCTCATCGACTCCACGACCACCAAGGCCCAGACCGGCGCAGCCCTCGCGGCCGAGCAGGCCAAGGCCATCGAGCGGGAGATGAGCGGCTTCAGCACCGCGCTGCTGATCTTCGCGGGCATCTCCCTCTTCGTCGGCGTGTTCCTGATCTACAACACCTTCACCATGCTGGTGGCCCAGCGCACCAAGGAGCTTGCCCTGCTGCGCGCCGTCGGAGCCAAGCGCGGCCAGGTCATGCGCTCGGTGCTGGCCGAGGCGGGCCTCGTCGGCGTCATCTCCGCCACCATCGGCCTGGTCAGCGGCATCGGCCTGGCCGTCGGCATGCGCGTCCTGATGAACGTCCTCGACGCCAAGATCCCCGCCGGCGAGCTCGTCATCGCCCCCGGCACGATCGTCTCCGCGCTGGTCGTGGGCCTGGTCGTCACCGTCCTCGCCGCGCTCGTGCCGGCCTGGCGGACCGGCCGGATCCCCCCGGTCGCCGCCATGGGCAGCGCCCACCTGCCGGCCAGCGCGAAGTCCCTGATGCTGCGCAACATCTTCGGCATCCTGCTCGGCCTGGCCGGCTTCGGCATCACCTTCCTCGGCGTCTCCATGGCCAGCGACGGCCGCTACGTGGTGGCCGCCGGCGGGTTCTTCCTGATGCTCGCCCTGATCGTGCTGCTCCCGCTGCTCTCCCGGCCGGTCATCGCCGCCGTCCGCCCCGTCCTGGAGCGCGTCTTCGGAGTCCCGGGCAAGCTCGCGGCGCAGAACGCGGTCCGCAACCCGCGCCGTACCGCCGTCACCGCCGCCTCGCTGGCCATCGGCCTGACCCTGGTCACCTCGATGTCGGTGCTCGGCATCACCCTGGGCAAGGCCGTGGACCGGATGAGCACGGACAAGCTCAAGGCCGACTACAAGGTCTCCATGTCCGGCGGCATGGGCGGCCTCGACCCGTCCGTGACCGAGACCCTGGCCAAGGCCCCCGGTATCAAGGCGGTCTCCCCGCAGACGGCCGGCTACGTCAAGGTCGGCGAGGACTTCCGCTCGGTCTCGGGCGTCAACCCGGCCTCGATCGGCGACATGCTGAACATCCAGGTCGTCGGGGGCAGCCTCGACAGCCTGGCCCGCGGCGAGATCGCGGTGGCGCAGAAGACCGCGGCCTCGCAGAACCTGTCGGTGGGCGCTGTCCTGCCGGTCCAGTACGACGACGGCAGCAAGGGCGAGCTGAAGGTCGGCGCCGTCTACAAGGAGCTGGAGGGGCTGCTGTCCCCGTACGTCATCGACGACGCGGTGCTGCGCGCCCACAGCGAGGACCCGTACCTCCCCGAGGTGTACGTCAACACCACCGGCGGCGACTCGAAGGCGGGCCAGGCGGCGGTCATCGACGCGCTCGGCAAGAACCCGGCGATCACCGTCGCCACCCAGCAGGACATCCGCAACGAGATGGGCGGCATGATCAACCTGTCGCTGAACATCATGTACGGCCTGCTCAGCATGGCGCTGATCATCTCGGTGCTCGGCGTCGTCAACACCCTCGCGATGTCCGTCTTCGAGCGGACCCAGGAGATCGGCATGCTGCGTGCGGTCGGCCTCGACCGGGGCCGGGTGAAGAACATGATCCGCCTGGAGTCCGTGGTCATCTCGCTCTTCGGCGCGGTGCTCGGCGTCGCGATCGGCGTCTTCCTCGCCTGGGCCGGCGGCACCACCTTCCGCAAGTCGGTCCCCGGCTACGAACTGATCCTCCCGTACGACCGGATCGGCGTCTTTCTCCTGTCCGCCGCCCTGGTCGGCGTCCTGGCCGCCATGTGGCCGGCCCGCAGCGCCGCCCGGCTGAACATGCTGACGGCCATCAAGACCGAGTAGCGCCGGCGGCGCGGTGACGCACGAGGGCCCCGGGGCGTGTCGCCCCGGGGCCCTTCCGCGCCGCCGGACGGACCGGGCCCGGGCCCGGTCCGCCTGCTCAGCCGCCCCAGGTCCGCAGGCGCAGCGGCAGTCCGGCGTCCCCGCCCGCCGCGGACCGCACCGCGAGCACCTGGTTGACGCCGAGCCGGCCCCGCTCGAAGCCGAGCGCCGACGCCGCCATGTACAGCTGCCAGACCCGGGCCCGTCCGGGCGAGGTCAGCCGGACCGCCTCGTCCCAGTGGGCCTCCAGCCGCGCCACCCACGCCCGCAGGGTCAGCGCGTAGTGCTCGCGCAGCGCCTCCACGTCGCGCACCTCGAAACCGGCCCGCTCCAGCTCGCCGACGGTGGTGCCGAGCGGCGAGAGCTCCCCGTCGGGGAAGACGTACGCGTCGATGAACTCGTTGATCCGGTACGCCTCCTCGTCCCCCTGCGGCCGGCGGGCGATCTGGTGGTTGAGCAGCAGGCCGCCGGGCCGCAGCAGGGCGTGCAGGGTCCGGGCGTACTCGCGGTAGCGGTCGGCCCCGACGTGCTCGGCCATCCCGATGGACGAAACGGCGTCGTACGGGCCGTCCTTGACGTCGCGGTAGTCCTGGATCCGGATCTCCACCAGGTCCGCGAGGCCCTCCTCCGCGACCCGCTTGCGGGCGTACGCGGCCTGCTCCCGCGAGAGGGTGACCCCGGTGACGCGGGCTCCGTGCTCCCGGGCCGCGTGCAGCGCCAGCGAACCCCAGCCGCAGCCGACGTCCAGGAGCCGCTCACCGGGTCTCAGGGCGAGTTTGCGGCAGACCAGTTCGAGCTTGTCCCACTGGGCCTCCTCCAGCGTGGAGCCGGCGGTCCAGTAGGCGCAGGAGTACACCATCGAGGGGCCCAGCACCCGCTCGTAGAAGGCGTTGCCCACGTCGTAGTGGTGGCTGACGGCCTGCCGGTCGCGCGTTTTGGTGTGCCGCGTCCCGCCGCGCCGGGCGGCCTCCTCCGGCGGGGGCGCGGGCGCCGGCCACGGCCGCGCGAGGGCGACCAGATCCCGTACGGCGGCCCGCGCCCGCGGATCGGCCAGCAGCGCCGCCGGGGGCGCGGAGGACGGCTCCGCCGCCCGGTGCGCCCGCGCGCCCGGACGCAGGTCGCGGAGCCGGCCGCGGCGGTCCGCTGCCGGGGCGGGCGGCGCGGGCTCCCGATCCCGGGCCCACAGCAGGCCGCCCACCCGGTCCAGCAGCTCGAACAGGTCGCCCTCCACGGTGAGGTCGCCCGCCACCCAGGCGCGGGCCAGCCCCATCTCGCCGGGCCTCCACAGCAGCCGGCGCAGGGCGCGGCGGTTGCGGATGACGAGCACCGGCCCGGTGAGCGGGCCCGCCTCACTGCCGTCCCAGGTCCGGATGCGGACGGGCAGCGGTGTGCCCAGCAGGGTCTCGGCGACAACGGCCAGCCGCGGCGCGGCGTCGGTCATGGCGTACCTCCACGAAGGCTCCGGCCAAGCGGTCTACCCATCCCGGGCCGCGGATACGCCGAAGGGGCCGCCCGCACCACGGATGGCGGGCGGCCCCTTCGGGGACGTGCTGGGTTCTGCTCGGTCGTTCCCGGTCCGCCGCGGGGGCGGACCCGGTTCAGGAGGCCTTGGCCTTCTGGGCCGGCGCGACCGCGGCCGGGGCGGGCTTGGCGGCCTCGTAGAACTCCTCGCGCGGGGTCTCCAGCGCGCCGAGGGAGACGACCTCGCGCTTGAGGAACATGCCGAGGGTCCAGTCGGCGAAGACGCGGATCTTTCGGTTCCAGGTCGGCATGGCCATGCCGTGGTAGCCACGGTGCATGTACCAGGCGAGCCGGCCCTTGAGCTTGATCTTCGTCTTGCCCATGACGATCATCGCCACGCCCTTGTGGAGGCCGAGGCCCGCCACC
This sequence comes from Streptomyces sp. NPDC058662, assembly GCF_042716255.1. NCBI lineage: Bacteria > Bacillati > Actinomycetota > Actinomycetes > Kitasatosporales > Streptomycetaceae > Streptomyces > Streptomyces sp. NPDC058662. The sequence continues at coordinate 34,005 of NZ_JBHXRU010000021.1, forward strand.
GCACCCTTGTTGGAGTGGGCGTAGTCGGTCTGCGGGAAGCCCCGCATGCCCGAGATGACGTTGTCGCCGAGGACCTTGGCCTGGCGCAGCGCGTGCTGGGCGTTCGGCGGGCACCAGGCGTTCTCGACGCCGGCCTTGCGGGCGGCGAGGTCCGGCACCTGGGCGTTGTCGCCGGCGGTCCAGATGTAGTCCGTGCCCTTGACCTGGAGGGTCGGCTCGGCGTCGACGTGGCCGCGGGGGCCGAGCGGCAGGCCGTAGCGGGCCAGCACCGGGTTGGGCTTGACGCCGGCGGTCCAGACGATGGTGCTGGAGTCGACCTCAAGGCCGTTCTTCAGCACCACGTGGCCGTCCACGCAGGAGTCCATGGAGGTGTTGAGGTAGATCTCGATGCCGCGCGACTCAAGGTGCTCCTTGCCCCAGGTGCCGAGCTTGGGCCCGACCTCGGGAAGGATCTTGTCGGCCGCGTCGACCAGGATGAAGCGCATGTCCTCGCGCTTGACGCTGGAGTAGTACTTCGCGGCGTCGCGGGCCATGTCCTCGACCTCGCCGATGGTCTCCGCGCCGGCGAAGCCGCCGCCGACGAAGACGAAGGTGAGGGCCTTGCGGCGGACGTCCTCGTCCGTCGTGGACTCGGCCTTGTCGAGCTGCTCAAGGACGTGGTTGCGCAGGCCGATGCCCTCCTCGACACCCTTCATACCGATGCCCTGTTCGGCGAGGCCGGGGATCGGGAAGGTGCGGGAGACGGCGCCGAGCGCGATCACCAGGTAGTCGAAGGGCAGCTCGTACGCCTCGCCGACCAGCGGCGTGACGACGGCGACCTTGCGGTCCTGGTCGATGCTGGTGACCCGGCCGGTGAGAACCTCAGCCTTGGGCAGCACGCGTCGCAGCGGGACGACGACGTGCCGAGGCGAGATGCTGCCTGCGGCCACTTCGGGGAGGAAGGGCTGGTAGGTCATGTACGAGCGCGGGTCGACGACCGTGACGGTCGCCTCGCCGTAACGCATCTTCTTCATGATGCGCTTGGCTGCGTACAGGCCTACGTACCCACCTCCTACAACGAGGATCCTGGGACGCTCCGTGGTGCTCATGAGAACGAGTATCCAGCACCCTCAGGGGTGACGCTCGTGAGCCCCTTCACAAGGACCTGGGGACCCTCTGCTACACTCCGCCGCCCACGTGACCGAGGTCATGGCGCACAACGGGAACCACGGTGTAACGGGAGTCGTTGTAAACCCGTCCTGAACTGGCCCGTAGGCCCGCAAGCGGAGTGGACCACCGGCTTTCGTCCGTACCTCCGACACGGAACTCGCAGCCTCCGACATTCGCACGAACGCGCGAGGAAACGGGCCGGAACGGGTCGGGGAGGCCCCGAAGGACCTCCCCGTTGGCCCAACAGGCCTTTTTTCCTTGTGAAGAACTTCACGAACTTCGTTTGGATCACCGCGCCCGAGGCTCCCGCAGGGCCCTCCAGGCCCCCTCCCGGGCTCCTGAGGGGCCCCTCAGGCGATCGACCAGGCGATGCCGTCGAGGATGTCGTGCTCGGAGACGACGACCTCCGCCGCCCCGATGCGCTCCATGATCGCCAGCAGGACGAGGGCGCCGGCGCCGATCACGTCCACGCGGCCCGGGTGCATCACCGGGATCGCCGCGCGCTCGGCGTGGGTCAGCCGCAGCATCCGCCCGCTGATCTCCCGCACCTTCTCGTAGGGGATCCGGGAGTGGTGGATGGCCGCGGAGTCGTACGCGGGCAGGCCGAGCGCGATCGCGGCCACCGTGGTCACCGAGCCGGCCAGGCCCACCAGGGTGCGGGCCTCGCCGAGCGGCACCGTCCGGGCGGCCAGGTCCAGCGCCGCCTCGATGTCGGCGCGTACGGCGGCGACCTGGGCCCCGGTCGGGGGGTCGCTGACGACCCCGTCCGCGACCAGGTGGCGCTCGGTCATCCTGACGCAGCCCACGTCCACGGACCGGGCCGCCCGGACGTGCTCCTCGCCGACGACGAACTCGGTGGAGCCGCCGCCGATGTCCACCACGAGGAACGGCTTCTCCAGGTGGTCCGCGCCGGCCAGCTCCCGGGTGGCGCCGGTGAAGGAGAACTCGGCCTCCTGGTCGCCGGAGATCACCTCGGGCTCGACGCCCAGGATCTCCAGCACCCCCTGGACGAACACGTCCCGGTTCTCGGCGTCACGGGAGGCCGAGGTGGCCACGAAGCGCAGCCGCTCGGCGCCCAGTTCCTTGATGACGGCGGCGTACGCGCGGCAGGCGGCGAAGGTGCGTTCCAGCGCCTCCGGGGCCAGCCGACCGGTCCGGTCCACGTCCTGGCCCAGGCGGACGACGGTCATCCGCCGGTCGAGCTCGGTCATCGCGCCCGTCCGCGGGTCGCAGTCGGCGACCAGCAGGCGGATGGAGTTCGTACCGCAGTCGACGGCCGCGACCCGGGTCACTGCCCGGCTTCCGTCGGCGCGGCGGTCTCTCCGGTGCCGGGGTTCCCGGCCTTCTCCGCGCACGGGGTGACGCACGCGCCCTTGGCCCACCACTCGGGCAGCATCGCCAGCGCCTCGTCCCCGAACGGGTTCACACCCGGGCCGGCCGCCAGGGAGTGGCCGACCAGCACGTGCAGGCACTTCACCCGGTCCGGCATGCCGCCCGCGCTCGGGAAGCCCTGGAGGACCTCGATGGCGTCCCGGCGCCGGATGTAGTCCTCGTGCGCGGCCCGGTAGGCGGCGGCGAGCTGCGGGTCGTCGGCGAGTCGGGCCTGCATCTCCTTCATCACGCCGTTGGCCTCCAGCGTGCCGATCGCGGAGGCCGCGCGCGGGCACGTCAGGTAGTACAGCGTCGGGAAGGGGGTGCCGTCGGGGAGCCGCGGCGCGGTCTCCACCACGTCCGGCCGGCCGCAGGGGCAGCGGTGCGCGATGGCGCGCAGCCCGCGCGGCGGGCGGCCGAGCTGCTGCTCGAACGCCTCGATGTCCGCGTCGGTCGGCTCGGTCCGGTCGGTCTGGGGCGGGGGCGTCTGCATGCCTGGAGGAATTCTCTTCGTTCGCGGTTCTTTGACGGATGGGCTGGGGCGCCGCGCGCCGGCGGGCCCCGGTACGCGCTCAGTCGCCGGGGCGGTCGGCCTTGTCGACGCCGTCCCAGACATTCGAGTACCAGGGGCGGTCGGAGCCGGCCCGGCCGGTCCGGGGACGCTCGTCCGCGGCCGCCCCGGGGTCGGTCATGATGTAGCCGATCTCCCCCGGACGCAGGAAGTGCAGGTGCTTGCGCGCCTGCTGCTCCGCGTAGGCGTTGTCCTGCCAGCGGGCCTTCTCGTCGCGGAGCCGTTCGAGCCGGTCCCGCGCCGTGGCGGCGTCGCGCTGCTGCTTCGCGATCTCCGAGCGCTGGGAGACGTACTGGCGCATCGGGTACGCGAGGGCGACGACCAGGGTACAGAGGACGAGCACGAGGAGCGCCGCCCGGCCGGTGAGACGGCTGCGCCTGACCTGGCGCCGCGTCTGGGAGCGGTAGACGTGGGCGGCGGTCCGCTCACCGAGCTGCTTGAGCCTGGTCGCGGTGGAGAAGGTGGAGAACCGATCCCGGTTCCCGGCCATTGATCCCGCCTCCCCTGTGCGCACTACGCAATACGTCCCCGCACACGGTACGGGACCGAGTGCGGGGACGTACGGAGGCTAGGCGCAGCCTTCGGTCGGAGCTGTCAGCCCTTGAAGCGCGGGAACGCGGAACGGCCCGCGTACACGGCGGCGTCGTCGAGGATCTCCTCGATGCGCAGCAGCTGGTTGTACTTGGCGACGCGGTCCGAGCGGGCCGGGGCGCCGGTCTTGATCTGGCCGCAGTTCACGGCGACGGCGAGGTCGGCGATGGTGACGTCCTCGGTCTCACCGGAGCGGTGGGACATCATGCACTTGAAGCCGTTGCGCTGGGCCATCTCGACGGCGTCGAGGGTCTCGGTGAGGGAACCGATCTGGTTCACCTTCACGAGCAGGGCGTTCGCGGAGCCCTCCTCGATACCGCGGGCCAGGCGCTCCGGGTTGGTGACGAAGAGGTCGTCGCCGACGATCTGGACCTTGGCGCCCAGGCGGTCGGTGAGGGTCTTCCAGCCGGCCCAGTCGTCCTCGTACAGCGGGTCCTCGATGGAGACCATCGGGTACGCGGAGACGAGCTCCTCGTAGTACTCGGTCATCTCGGCGGCCGAGCGGGACTGGCCCTCGAACTCGTACTTGCCGTCCTTGTAGAACTCGGACGCGGCGACGTCGAGCGCGAGCGCGATGTCCTTGCCCGGGGTGTAGCCGGCCTGCTTGATGGCCTCGACGATGAGGTCGAGCGCGGCGCGGTTGGACTCCAGGTTCGGGGCGAAGCCGCCCTCGTCGCCCAGGCCGGTGGAGAGGCCCTTGGTGTGCAGGACCTTCTTGAGGGTGTGGTAGACCTCGGCACCCCAGCGCAGCGCCTCGGAGAAGGACTCCGCGCCGATCGGGGCGATCATGAACTCCTGGATGTCCACGTTGGAGTCGGCGTGCGACCCGCCGTTGAGGATGTTCATCATCGGAACGGGCAGCAGGTGCGCGTTCGGGCCGCCGAGGTAGCGGAACAGCGGGAGGTCCGAGGCCTCGGACGCGGCGTGCGCGACGGCGAGGGAGACGCCGAGGATGGCGTTGGCGCCGAGCGAGCCCTTGTTGTCGGTGGCGTCCAGGTCGAACATGGCCTGGTCGATCAGGCGCTGCTCGGTGGCGTCGTAGCCGACGAGCTCCGGGCCGATCTGCTCGATGACGGCGAGGACGGCCTTCTCGACACCCTTGCCGAAGTAACGGTTGGGGTCACCGTCACGGAGCTCGATGGCTTCGAATGCACCGGTGGAGGCGCCGGACGGAACTGCAGCACGGCCGGTGCTGCCATCGTCGAGGCCCACCTCGACCTCGACCGTGGGGTTGCCTCGGGAGTCCAGGATTTCCCGGGCTACGACGACGTCGATGGACGGCACGAGCATCTCCTTCTGGGATGTGACGCTGAGTGTGCGGTGGCGTGTCGGGCCGTGGGACGGCCCAGCCGCTTAGAGCCTAACCGGCTCCGGGCACTGGGCCCGCCGACCGCCCGGGTCCTGGGACGAAAAAGGGCCCGAATACCCGCGTTACGGGACATAAGGCCGCAGTTTTCAGGGGTTCTGACGGTGCGCATGCCGCCGCCCGGCGCGCGAGTGGACGCGCGCCGGGCGGGGGGACGGACCTGCCGTGTGCTCACGGCCGCGGCTGGTGCCGCGGTGTTCAGCTGAGCTTCAGCTTCTGACCCGGGAAGATGAGGTCGGCGTCCGGGACGATGTCCTTGTTCAGCTCGAAGAGCTTCTCCCAGCCGTCCGTGACGCCGTTGGCCTCGGCGATGGTGCCCAGGGTGTCGCCGGCCTTGACCTCGTACGAGCCGTTGCCGGTCTTCGGGGCCGCGGCGGCGGGGCGCTCGGAGCGGGTGGTGGGAGCCTCGGCGCGCTTGGTCTCCTGCTTGGGCGCGGCCTTCTGCTCGACCTTCTTGGACTCGGTCTTCTTCGACTCGGCCTTCGGCTTGGCCGGGGCCTCGGCGGCGCCGCCCGCGTAGGAGGAGTTCGACAGGCCCTTGCCGCAGTGCGGCCAGGCGCCCTTGCCCTGGCCCTTGAGGACCTTCTCGGCGACGGCTATCTGCTGCGCCTTCGAGGCCTGGTTGGCCTGCGCGGCGTACGCCTTGCCACCGAAGGCGGCCCAGGTGGAGGACGAGAACTGCAGGCCGCCGTAGTAGCCGTTGCCGGTGTTGATGGCCCAGTTGCCGCCGGCCTCGCACTGCGCGACGCGATCCCACTCGGAGGCGGTGGCGGCACTGGCGGTGCCGGCGGTCATCAGGGGTGCGGCGACGGCGACACCGGCGACGCCGGCGAGCGTGACGATACGGGCGGCCTTGTTGGCGCGACGGTGCTTGCCCTTGCCGGAAAGCAGCATGGAGTTCTCCTCACCGACGCCTACGAGGTGAGCTGTCGGGTTCGGGCGGATGAGTTGCCCGGCCGTGCGATCGGGTCGCACGTCTTAACCCCCAGCCGGTGGCGTGACCGTCTCTCAACGGCCGCTCCCGGCACTTACCTTGGTTCCCCCGCTCCTGCCTTCGGCGCTTGACGCGACGACTGTTCCCTCCGTCCGCCGGCAGGATTCGGCGATGCGGTCGAAGGAGCCCGCGGTGGCGAGCGATTCAGAAGGTAGACAGGTCTCCCCCCGATGTTCAACGAGCGCCATCGGGGAGAAACAGGCCCTACTTGCGTTCCTCCCGAGCGCGTTTGCGCAGGTGAGGCCGGGGTTTGCGGAAGCCCCGGGGCCGGACACGCCAGTTGACCGGAAGAGACACATGTCTCACTTACAGAATTCCGACAATCAGCGCGTACCGGACGCCCGAAGTGCCCCTATTCCGCGCTTAGATCCAGATTTTGGCCGGGCTTGATGAGGTCCGCGTCCTCGCCGATGACCTGCTCGTTGGCCGCGTAGAGCGCGTTCCAGCCCCCCTTGAGGCCGTTGGCGTCCGCGATCGTGGCCAGGCTGTCGCCGGCCCGGACGGTGTACGTGGGGTCCGACGCGGCGTCAGCCGTGACGGGCGCCTCCACGGCGGGGGCCCCGCGGTGCTTGCCGGCGCCCGCCGTCTGACCCGCGAGCTGCGCCGTCGGCGAGGTCGGGGCGCTCGGGGCGCTCGGGGAGGCCGGGGCGCTCGGGGCGCCGGGCGTCGCCGAGCCGTCGGGAACGCCGGGAAGGGCCGGGGCCGTCGGGTCGGCGGCCGGCGGGGTGACCGGCGGCGTGGTGGGCGCCGTCGGGTCCAGCGGGGTGGCGCCGGGCCCACCCGGGAGGACCGGGGCGGTCGGGTCGGCGGGCTGCACCGGGGCCGTGGTCGGGTCGTCCGGCGCCGGCATGACGGGCAGTCCGAGGGAGGGCGCCAGCGGGCCCTCCGGCGTGGTGGGCGACGGGCTCACGGCCGGGGCCGGGGTCGGCGCCCCGAAGTCGGTGGGGCGCGTACCGGTGCCGGTCGCCGGCACCGTGTCGTCCGGCCGGGACGGGGTGGGGCGCACGGGCTTGGCCTCGCCCGGCAGGCCGGGGTCGACCTCCGCGGCCGGACCCGACTGCGCCAGTCCGGCGGAGGAGGCGCACAGCGGCCACGCCTGCGGCCCCTGCGCGGCGAGCACGCGCTCGGCCACGGCTATCTGCTGGGACCGGCTCGCGAGGTCGGGCCGCTCGGCGAAGTCGAGGCCGCCGGCGTTGCGCCACTGGTCCTGCGTGAACTGGAGCCCGCCGTAGGCGCCGCTGCCGCTGTTGGCGCTCCACGCGCCACCGCTCTCGCACTCGGCGACCTTGTCCCATGTGGAGGTCTCGGCGGCGGTGGCACTGGTCGCCGCGAGCAGCGGCAGGGCCAGTGCGGAGCCGGCGACACCGGCGGTGACAACCAGGGCGGGTACCTGGCGGGGGCGTCTGTGGCGGCCGTTCCCGGAACGCATGAAGGTTCACCTTTCGCATAACGGCGGGGTAACGGCAGAACCTAGCGGGCCTCGAACGTTTGTCACAAGTTTCGACTGAAACTGACTTGAAGTCAGCCGTTTTCGCCCTGCTCCGGCAGCGTGAAACGGACCGGGAGGGTGCGCAGTCCGCGCATGATGAGCCCCCCGCGCCAGCGCAGTTCGGACACGTCCACGGCGAGCTCCAGATCGGGCAGGCGCGTCAGGAGGGTGGCGAGCGCCGTCTGCCCCTCCAGCCGGGCCAGCGGTGCACCGAGGCAGTAGTGGATGCCGTGCCCGTACCCCAGGTGCTGGTTGTCCGTCCGGGAGAGGTCCAGGGTGTCCGGTTCGGTGAACCGCTCCGGGTCGCGGTCGGCGGCCGCGAGGACGACCAGGACCGGGTCGCCGGCCGCGATCTCCTCGCCGCCCAGGGTGAGTTGGCGTGTGGCGAAGCGCCAGGTGGCCAGCTCCACCGGACCGTCGTAGCGCAGGAGTTCCTCCACCCCGGTCTCCAGCAGGCCGCGCTCGCCGGCTGCCAGGGAGCGCTGCAGCCGCCCGCGCTGGTCCGGGTTCATGAAGAGGGAGTGGACGCCGTTCCCGATGAGGTTCACGGTCGTCTCGAAGCCGGCGAACAGGAGGATGAAGGCCATCGCCGTGGCCTCGGCCTCCGTCAGGTGGTCGCCGTGGTCGCTCGCCCGGATCAGGTCCGAGATCAGATCATTGCCCAAGTCATCCCTTTTGCGATGAATGAGCTCCCCGAGATAGGCGCGCATCTGCTTCACCGAGCGGGCCACTCCCCCGCGCGGGCCACCGCCGTGGCGGATCATCATCCCGGCCCAGTCGCGGAAGTCGTCCTGGTCCTCGCGCGGTACTCCGAGCATCTCGCAGATGGCGTAGATGGGGAGCGGGAAGGCGAACTCGTGGATGAGATCCGCCTCCCCCCTCCCCCCGGCCTCCGCCTCGGCGCGGGCCCGCTCGACGAACGCGTCGATGAGGTGGTCGGTGAGCTCCTGCACCCGCGGCGTGAACTCGGCGACCCGGCGCGGGGTGAACGCCTTCGACACCAGCCGCCGCAGCCGCGTGTGGTCCGGCGGGTCGATGTTGAGCAGATGCGTCATCAGCTCCGCCTTGCGCTCGCCCGGGATGCCCGTCTTGCCCCGGGCGTGCGCGGGCTCGGCGTGGTGCGCCGGGTTCTTGCTGAGCCGCTGGTCGGCGAGGGCCTGGCGGGCGTCGGCGTACCGGGTGACCAGCCAGGCCTCCACGCCGCTGGGGAGCTTGGTGCGGTGCACCGGGGAGTGCTCGCGCAGCCAGGCGTAGGCGGGGTAGGGATCGGTCGCGAACTCCCAGTCGAACAGGGTCGGACCCTGGGCGGAGGGGGCGTCGGCTGGGACTGCGGGGTTCGGCTCGTGCACCCCACGACCGTATCCCGGCGCGCGTGCGCTGCCCCATATGGGGGGTTCGTCGCGGCTGTCCGTAGATCGGCCAGGTCTTGACCTGGCGGAGTCCGGCATTCCTACTGTCGGTCTTGTGGATGTGAGGATCTTGAAAAGCAGCTTCGCGGTGGTGGAGAGACGGGCCGAGCACACGGTCAAGTTCTTCTACTCCCACCTGTTCTGGCACAACCCCGGAGTCCGTGAGCTCTTCCCGGCCTCCTTCCAGGACATGGAGCGGCAGCGGGACCGGCTCTTCGCCGCGCTCACCCACGTCATCGCCCACCTGGAGCACGAGACCCTCCTGCCCTACCTCCGCGAGCTGGGACGCGACCACCGCAAGTTCCTGGTGGGCCCCGAGCACTACGCGGCGGTGGGGGCCAGCCTGCTCGCCGCCCTCGCCGAGACCTCCGGCGAGGCCTGGACCCCGTCCGTGGAGAAGGCCTGGACCGAGGCCTACCAGGTGATCGCCGACGCGATGGCGGCCGGGGCCGCCGCATCCGAGGACCCGCCCTGGTGGGACGCGGAGGTCGTGCGCCACCTCGGCTACGGACCGGACATCGGCGTCCTGACCCTGCGGCCGCACGCCCCCCTGCTCCACCTCCCCGGCCAGTACGTCAGCGTGAGCAGCGAGCGCGTGCCCCGGACCTGGCGCACGTACTCCGTCGCCAACGCCCCGCGCCCCGACGGCACCCTGGACCTGCACGTCAGCCGGATCGAGGGCGGCCGGGTCAGCACCGTGCTGGTCCGCGACACCCGGCCGGGCGAGGTGCTGCGGCTGGGCGCCCCCGGCGGGCAGCTGACATTCCGCCGCGAGGACCGGCCCGCCAGCCTCATAGCCGCCGGCACCGGCTGGGCGCCCGTCCGCGCCATCCTGGAGGACCTCGCGGCGCACCCTCCCGATCAGGACGTACGGCTCTTCCTCGTCGCGCGGGACGCCGCCCACCTCTACGACCGGCCGCTCGTCGACGCGTACGCCGCCGCCTGCCCCTGGCTCGCCGTCACCTACATCACGCCCGCTCCGGGGCAGCACCGCAACCAGGCCACCGACCGGCTCGCCACCGCGCTGAGCAACCGCGGCCTGTGGCCCGACCAGGACGTCTACCTCAGCGGTCCGCCGGTGTTCATCGAGGAGACCGCCCTCCTCCTGGAGGAGCTGGGCGCCCTGCCCGGCCGGATCTTCTACGACACGGTCCCCGTCGGCGGCTCCGGCCACGGCGCGGGCGGGCGCCCCCTGGGCTTCGGCGAGTGGTTCCTCAGCCGTCCGGGCCCGCACTGGCACAACCCCTCCGGCCGCGCCCCGCGCGCCCGTTGAGCCGGTGGCGGCGCGGAGCTACGCGCCGACGCCCTCGGCGGCCCGGATCGCGTCCCGGTAGGCGCGGGCCGCCGCCCGCAGCGCGGCCTCGGGGTCGATGCCCGCCTCCTCCGCGCGGGCCGCCACGGCCAGCAGCTCGTACCCGACGCCCTCGCCCCGGGGCAGGGCCACGTCCAGCCCGCCCGTACGGACCCGGCCGGCCAGTTTCGCGGCGAGCGCGAGTCCGGGCTGACCGAGCGGGACGCCGTCGGTGACCGACGCGCGCTGCTTCTCGACCGCCTTGGTGCGCTCCCAGTGCGCGTGCACGTCCTGCGGGGTCTCGGCCGTCGCGTCGCCGAACACGTGCGGGTGGCGGTGGATCAGCTTCTCGACCAGGGCCCCGGCCACGTCGTCGATGGAGAACGCCCCCAGACCTTCCTCGGCTTCCTCGGCCCCCTCGTCGCCGTCCGCGGCCCCGTCACCGCGGCCCCCGCCGTCGCCTCGGCCACCCTCCTGAGCGATCCGGGCGTGGAAGACCACCTGGAGGAGGACGTCGCCGAGTTCCTCGCGCAGCTCCTCCCGGTTCCCCGTCTCGATCGCCTCGACCAGCTCGTACGCCTCCTCGATCGCGTACTTGGCCAGCCCGCGGTGGGTCTGCTCCGCGGTCCAGGGGCACTCGCGCCGCACCCGGTCCATCACCTGGACCAGGTCGAGCAGGCGCGCCCCGGGCAGGTCGTAGGAGCCGGGGAGCAGCTCCAGGGCGGGCATCTCGACGCGGCCGGAGCCGGCCAGCCGCGCCAGCCCGTCGGTGAGCCGCTGGTCGCCCTCACCGCCCGGGAGCACCACGACGGTACGGCCGCCCGCGCAGGCGTCCACCAGCTCGTGCGCGTCCGGCGTCGCGTGCGCGACCTCGATGCCGGCCTCGCGCAGGTACGGCAGCTGCGGGTGGCCGGGGTCGGCGCACAGCACGCGGTCGGCGCCGTGCAGGGTCTGCCACGCGGGCCACGACAGCACCCCGGGGGCGACCCGGTGGCTGGTGGTCAGCAGGACGATGCGGCCGGTGGGCCCGGCGGGTACGTGGTCGGTCACCCTTCGAACCTACCGCGCCCCCCGGCCCCGGGGCCGGGGGCCCCCGGGCGCCCGTACCCGCCTCCGTCAGACCCCGGCGGGCGCCGCCTGCTCGGCCACGGTCCGCTGGGTGATCCAGGGCGTGTCCGCCGTGCCGAGCCCGATCTGCTTGGCGTCCCAGGCCCCGTAGCGGGGGTTCACCTCGATGTCGAGAGCGGCGGCGGCCTCGGCGAGCGGCCCCAGGATCTTGTCCTCGCCGAAGCGGTCACTGAGCTTGCCGAGCAGCAGCTGGAAGCGCAGCTCCTCGTCGATCTGCCCGGGCGCGAGGGGGACCCTGCTCTGCAGCGCCCGCTGCTCCAGGTCGCCCCCGCCCCCGCCCTCGCCCTGCTGTGCCTTGCGGGCCTCCTCGATCTCCCTGGTGCTGACGGAGATCCCGGCGGTGTCGGCCGCCTTCTCCAGCACCCGGAGCTGGATCATCTTGCCGAGCTTGACCCGCTCCAGTTGCGGGGTCGCCCGGATGAGCTGGGCCCCCTGCTCGGACCGGCCCTGGGCTGTACGGACGTCGTTCACCTGCGCCTGGAGCGCGGACGTGGTGATGCGTTCGCCGCCGACGACGGCCGCGGTACCGGGGCGGGTCTCGCCCGAGCAGGCGGCCAGCAGGGGGGCCGCCAGGAGCAGGGCGGCGGAGACGGAGAGCGCTGTGCGACGGTGCAAAGGAGCCTCCAGGGCCGGGAGATTGTGCGTTCTTGCACAAGGCCGTGCGGTGATCGATGTTATGCAGTCGGGGTGATCCGAGCCACCACTTCGGCCAACGATTCGCACGGTGTTGGGGTGCGCGCTGTTCGCGTCGCGGCCACCCCGCGGCCATCCCCCGGTCCGGCGGCGGTGCCAGGGTCGGCCCACCATGTCGACACCGCACCACGCGCCGCGCCGCCGCGGCCCCGCCGGCCCGGCGCTCGCCGCCCTGCTCACGGCGGTGGCCGTGTGCGCGGGGGACGCCGCCGCCCGCGTCTTCCCGTACGGGCCGCGCCACCGCAGCGTCAACGACCTCGGCAACCAGTTCGTGCCCTTCCACGCGCACCTGTGGGACCTCCTGCACGGCCGTGCCCACGGCGGACTGCTGTTCAACTGGCAGTCCGGGTACGGCACGAGTTTCCTGCCGGACCTCGGGACGTACCTGGCCAGCCCCTTCGCGCCGCTGGTGGCGCTCTTCCCGCGCGCGGACATCGATCTCGCGGTGTATGTCGTCACCGTCCTCAAGACGGCGGCCGCCGCCGCCGCGATGAGCCGTCTGCTCCGCGCCCAGGCCCCGGGGCCGTGGTGGGCGGCCGCGCTGCTCGGCGCCTCGTACGCGCTGTGCGGCTGGTCGGTGGTCGAGGCCTCCTACAACCCGATGTGGCTGGACGGTCTGATCGCCTTCCCGTTGCTGTGCCTGACCGGCGAGTGGGCGCTGCGCGGGCGCCGGCCCGTGGCGGCCGCCCTGGTCGTCGCGCTGTGCTGGACGGCCAACTTCTACACCGCGTACATGGCGACGCTGGGCGCCGCGCTGGTGCTGCTGGTACGGGTGCTGCTGACGCACGGGGGTGCTCGGGCCCGGGCGGCGGCGGTGGCGCGGGCGGGTGCGGCGACCGTGCTGGGGATCGCGCTGGCCGCCCCGGTACTGGCGCCGCTGTTCCTCAGCTCGGGGCAGGCGTACCCGGGATGGGTCCGGGAGTTCGCGCCGGTGTCCTGGGCGGACCTCTTCGCCCGGCTGCTGCCGGCGACGTACTCCTTCTCCTCCCCCGCCGTCTTCGTCGGCACCGGGACGCTCCTCCTGGTGGCCGCGCTCCCCTTCCACCGGGCCGTTCCCGTGCGCACCCGCTGGTACTGGGCCGGGCTGACCGCGTGCGTCGCGCTCTCCCTCCAGTGGGCGCCGACCCATCTGGCCTGGCACCTCTTCGCCACCCCGAACGGCAGCCCGTACCGGCAGACCTTCGTCCTGGCCGGGATCGCCGTCATCGCCGCCTGGGCCGGGCTCGCGGCGGGCCCCCCGGCACCCCGGGCGCTCGCGGCGGGGGCCGGCCTGCTGACGGCCGCGGCCCTGTGGGCGCGCGGCAGCGCCCTCGGAACGGACTGGGGGTACGCGCTCTACGGCGGCGGCCTGGTCCTGGCGGCCCTCGCCTGGTGGGCGGTGCGCCACCGGCCCGGCCCGGGCGGGCCGCGGCCCGCGGTGCGGCGGACGGCGGCGGCGCTGCTCGCCGCGGTACTGCTGGCCCAGGCGGCCGCCACGACGGCCCAGGGCCACCGGGGCAAACTCGGCGCTCTGGACGACTACCCGTCCTGGGGCCCCGCCCACACCGCGCGCGCCGGGTCGCTGGCGGACGCCGGGGGCTGGCCCGCGTACCGCACCGACCCGGGCCGGCCCGCGCTGTCGGGCAACGACCCGCTGCTCCTCGGCGGGGAGGGCGGCGCGTACTACAGCAGCCACACCCCCGAGGTGCTCACGCGCACGATGGCCGCGCTCGGGGCGGGCTGGACCTCGCGCGGGCGCAATGTCCAGAGCATCGACAACCCGGTGACGGACGCCGTCTTCGCGGTCGGCGCCCGGCTGCGCCCGGACGGCGCCGTCGCCCGGGCCGAGGTGCCGCCGCTGGTGACGGTCCGCCCGCCCGGGCCGCCCGGCCGGTACGGGGACTCCCCCTTCGCCAACCAGGAACTGCTGCTGGGGGCGCGGGTGTACGAGGACCCGGTCGCGCCCGGCGTCTGCCGTGCGGGTACGGAGGCCTACCTGTGGGCCCCGGAGTACGACGCGACGGCCCGCCTCGCGGACGGCCCCGCGTTCCGGCTCAGCGGCAACGCCCCCCGCAACCGGGCCGCCGTGCAGCCGCTGGGCGTCTCCCGGGGGGCCTCCTCGGCCCTCATCCTCGACGCGTCCCCGCCCGCTCGGTGGTCCCTGTCCTGCCTGGACCGCGACCGGCTGGCCGCCGCGGTGGCCGCCTTGCGGGCCACGGCGGCGACCTCGGTGCGGGTGGGCCCCTCGGACGTCCGGGCCACCCTGGCACCGGGCACCGCGGGCACGGCGGTCCTCGCCGTGCCCGCGATTCCCGGCTGGAGCTGCAACGGCCGCCCGGCCTCGGCGCACCTCGGCCTGGTCGCCGTCCCGCTGGACGGCCATACCACCACCCTCAGCTGCACGTTCCGGCCGCCGGGCCTGCTCCCGGGCGCGGCCGTCGCGGCGCTCGCCGCGGCGGCGCTGCTGGCGTGGGCGGTCCGCTCGCGTCGGGCGACCCGGCCGCGCAGGCCCTGAGGGGCGTCCCCGCGGGGCACGGCGCGCGGGTCAGCGGACCTGGCCGAGCCAGTGCAGGGTGCGGCGGATCTCGGCGGGGAAGGGGTGGGCCGGGCCGTGCAGCCGGTCCGCGTCGAACAGCAGCCGGGCCAGGGTGTCGTGGGCGGCCTGCCGGTCGCCGAGGGAGAGCAGCAGGTGCGCTATCCGGCGGCGGACCTCCAGCGGGAGCCCCGGGTCCGGGTTGGCGTAGTGGTTCTCGAAGAGGGGCAGCAGCGAGCGGTACTCCGCCAGGGCGGCGGCCGGTTCGCCGAGTTGCTCCAGGCACTGCGCCGCGTCGTAGCGAAAGCGCAGGGACTGCGGATCGCCGGCCGGGAACTCGTCGGCCAGCCGCCGCAGTTCCGGCAGGGCGCGGCGGTACTGGCCGTCGTCCATCAGCGTGGCCGCGTACTGCTTGCGCAGGGAGCGGACCACCGGCGAGTGCGCGCCGTGCTCGGCCTCGGCGGCGGGCAGGATGCCGCCGAGGATGTCCCCGGCCTGCGTGAGCCGGCCCTGGTCCAGGAGCTCGCGGGCCTCGTCCACGGCGCCCGGGATGTCCGGCCGCGCCGGCGTCGGCGGGGCGGACGGCTGCGGCGGGACGACCGCGGCCCGGTCCGGCCAGGGCGCCTGGGGGCGGACGAAGGGGCGGGTCGGGTCGAGCGGGCCGGCGGGCGCGCCGCCGCCCCGGCCGGGCAGCAGCGGGGCGAGCGACTCGTACACCTCCTGCGCGGAGCCGGGGCGGTCCTGGGGGTCCTTGGCGAGGAGGCGCAGCAGCAGCGCCTCCAGCGCGGGCGGGATCTCCGGGCGCACCTGGCGGACCGGCAGCGGGGGCTCGTACAGGTGGCGGTGCAGGACGCCGAGGGCGGTGGAACCGGCGAAGGGGACGTTGCCGGTGAGGAGTTCGTAGAGCAGCACGCCGAGGGCGTACAGGTCGGTGTACGGGCCGACCGCGCCGCCCATGGCCTGTTCGGGGGCCATGTACGCGGGGCTGCCGATCGGGGTGCCGGTGCTGGTGAGGCGGGTGGTGTCGGTGTCCATCACCGAGGCCACGCCGAGGTCCAGGACCAGCACGGTGCCGTCCGGGCGGACCATCACATTGCGCGGCTTGAGGTCCCGGTGCACGATCGGTACCGCGTGCACCGCCGACAGCACCCCGCACAGCTGCGCGACGACCGCGACCGCCCAGGGCCAGGGGTACGGGTCGTGCTCGGCGAGGTGGTCGGCCAGGTCGGAGCCCTCGACGTAGCCCATCACGAGGAACAGCTCGTCGCCGTCGTTGCCCGCGTCGTGCACGGTGACCAGGCCGGGGTGGTCGACCTGGGCCGTGACGCGGCACTCGCGCACGAAGCGGTGCCGCAGCTCCTCGGCGACGGTGCCGGGGCCGGCGACCTTGTCGGGGCGCAGCAGTTTGACCGCGACCCGGCGGTCCAGGCGCTGGTCGTACGCCGTCCAGACCTGGCCCATGCCGCCCTGTCCGAGGACGGTCGCGAGCTGGTAGCGGTCCCCGATGAGCCGGTCGGTCACCGGTTCGGGTCCTGGTCCCGGGGCGGCTGGTTGCGCAGGAGCTCACTGAGCTCGTCGAGTTCGGCGCGGACCTGCCCGATCCGGGGCGGCGGGGTGGGCCCCGCCGGCGGCTGCTGGGGCACGGGCGGCTGCTGCGGGCCGGTGTGGTGCTGCGGGCCGGTCTGGTGCTGCGGGCCCGTCTGGTGCTGCCGGCCCGTCTGGTGCTGCGGCGCCGGCGGGTAGCCGTAGCCCTGGGTCGGCTGCTGCTGCTGCCCGGCCCGGTACGGCGCGGGGGCGCCCGGGTACCAGTAACCGGCCGCGGCCCTGGCCTCGTAGTGGCGGATGTCCGCGATCAGGAAGTACACGCAGGTCGCGATGCCGGTGAGGATGAGGCCGCCGGCTCCGGTGTTGCCCTGCCAGCCGCTGGTGTCGGGCGTCTCGTCGAGGCCGATGAGTGTGATCCAGCCGGTGACGAGCGCGAAGCTGACTCCCAGCAGCACCCAGTCACGGGTTCTGCGGGTGACGGCCGCCAGCCGCAGGACCGTGCCCCACGCCAGGAAGCCGCAACTCAGGATCGGCAGCAGCGCGAACAGCACGCGCAGCGCCACCACGCCCCCGGGAGTGGGCGGGGTTCCCTGCTGCGGCGGAATGCCGGGGCCGTGCATCGCTGCTCCTGACGGGCCGTACGGAAGAAGGATTCGGGTCAGAGCGTATACAGCGATTCCGGCCGCCGGTGAGGGATGTACCCAACCGTTGCAGGGTCGCCGCACACCGGGTCACTCCGGTGCGACCGTGCCGTCCGAGAGGCCGTCGTAGAGGCCTTGGACGAGCTGCTCGCCGAGTCGTGCCGCGACCCGCAGCGCGTCCTCGAACTCGGCGAGCTCGCGGAACCGGACCCCGTAGCGCCGCTGCTGCGCCAACGGCAGCCGGGGCAGCCGGACCCGGCGGACGTCGAGGCGGCCGGCGGTGGAGGTGTGGCTGCCGGCCCGGCGGGCGGCGGCGGCGCGCAGGAAGCCGGCCAGGAACCACGGGTCGAGGGCGGCCGGGTCGGGGCGCAGCAGGCGCAGGCCGCGGCCCGGCACCGCGCCCGCTGCGGCCGGGCCGACGACGCGGGCCACGGCGGCGGAGCCGACGACGGGGACCAGGACGTCGCCGGGTGCGGTGAGCACGGGCTCGTCGGCGGTGGCCGCGAGGAGGCCGGAGGGGCCCCTCCCGGCGTACACGTCCTCCTCGGTGAGGACGGGGGCGTCGCCGCGGCCGCCGCCGGTGCCGGAGTACAGCACCAGGGCTCCGGCGCGCACGAGTTCGCCCACGGTGGTCATCGCGGGCAGGCCGGGCGCCGCGGCGGGGGAGGCGGGCGGCGGGGTGAGCCGGGCGGCCCGGGTGAGGCTCGCGTCGAGCCGTTCCCGTACGGCGCCCAGCGCGGCGGGCCCGCCGGGGGCGGCCGGCGGGGGCAGGTGGCGGGCGGGGGTGAGGTCCACGTCGTCGTCGAGCAGTTCGAGGAGGGGCACGACCCGCCTGACGCCCGGCAGTCCCTCCACCGCGCCGGTCCGGTCGTACGTGCTCCAGGCGGTCTCCACCACCTCCCGGACAGCGGGCCAGGCGGTCCGGGACCGGCCCTCGGCGGCAAACCCGCCGCCGCCCGGGACGGGTTCCGCCGACCCGGGGGCGGCGGCCGCCGTCGCGGCGCCCGCGTCGACGAGCAGCAGCCCCGGCGGCGGCGCCGCGTGCGGGGCGGGCCTGCGCAGCACCCACAGGTGCAGCGGGATCCCGTACGGCGGCGCGGCGCCGGCGGGGAGCGCGATCACGGCCCTCAGCGCCCCCCGGCGCAGCAGGTCGGCGCGGATACGGCGGCCGGAGCGGCGGGCGGCGACGGCGGGCGGCAGGAGCAGGACGGCGGTGCCGCCCTCGCGCAGGTGGGCCAGGGCGTGCTGGACCCAGGCGAGTTCGGATTCGGTGCGGGCCGGGAGGCCGTACTCCCAGCGCGCGTCGTAGGCCAGCTCCTCGTGCCCCCAGTCGCGCTGGTTGAACGGCGGGCGGCAGAGCACCGCGTCCACGCCGACCCCGGGGAAGGCGTCGGCGCGCAGGCTGTCGGCGGCGGCCGGGCGGACGTCGCAGGCGCCGTGCAGGGCCAGGCGCAGCGCCGCGAGTGCGGCGACGCGGGGTGAGGCGTCCTGCGCGTAGACGGTGGTCGCGCCCGCGACGGCCCGCAGCAGCGCACCGGTGCCGCAGGCCGGGTCGAGCACGGTACGCACGCCCGGCCCCGCGAGGGCGGCCAGCAACGCGGCGAGGCCGTCGGGGGTGGGCGTGTACTGGCGGGGGTTGGCGTCGAGGTGGCGGCCGAGGAGGAACTCGAAGGTTTTGCGGGCGCCGAGTTCGGCGGCGAGCGCGACGGCGGCCCGCAGCAGGGGCACCGACTCGGGGGGCGGCGCGGCGGCGCCCGGCGGGTGGTCCGGCCCGAGGCGCGCGGCGAGCACCCGGGCGAGGGCAGGGCGCAGCAGGACCGCCATGCGCGCGTCGGAGACGGCCGCCGGCTCCAGCCATTCGGTGGGCCGGTCCCGTACGAGGAGCAGCGCGCCGGCGACTTCGACGAGCGCGGCGACGGCGCCCTCGGGGTGCGCGGCGACCTGCTGCCAGACGCGCTCGCGCAGCGGGACCTCGGCGAGCTTGCCCTGGGCGCGGAGCCAGCGCTCGACCTCGGGCAGGGCGAAGGAGGGGCTGGTGGCGGTGCCGCCGACGGGCCGGGGGAAGTCGGCGTGGCGGCGGCGCCAGTTGCTCACGGCGGCGCGGCCGACCCCGGCCAGGCGGGCCACTTCGGCGGCGGTGACCTCGGCCGCGGCCGTCCGGTCGTCGGGCGCGCCGCCTTCCGGGGCCGCGGGAAGGGCGTCGGCGGGCGCGGCCGGGACGTCGGTCTCCTCGAACATGCGCGGAGCATACTGATTCACACTGTGAACCCACCACCCCGCGCACGCCCTGTAGACACGGTTCACACGCCCCGGTCGGCGGCGCGGCGGCTCAGGTACCGAGGATGGTGGTGAGGAACTCCCCCGTCCAGGCCAGCAGTTCCCGCCCGACCACCGGCTTGCCGCCGATCTTCCCGGCCTTCGGGCGCGGGACCAGCACCTGCGAGGTGGCGGGCTTGAGGATCGCGCCCGGGTAGAGCCGCTTGAGGCGCAGCTCCTGCGACTCGCGCAACTCCACCGGCCCGAAGCGCACGTTGGGCCCCTGGAGGGTGATGTCCCCGACGCCGCAGGCGCGGGCGAGCATCCGCAGACCGGCTACCAGCAGCAGGTTCTCCACCGGCTCGGGCAGCTTGCCGTAGCGGTCGGTGAGCTCCTCCCGGACGGCCTTGATGTCCGCCTCGGAGTTGGCGGCGGCGATCGAGCGGTACGCCTGCAGGCGCAGCCGCTCCCCGGGGGCGTAGTCGTGCGGGACGTGCGCGTCCACCGGCAGCTCGATCTTGACGTCCAGCGGCGGCTCCTCCTCCACCCCGCCCTCCACGGCCGCCCGGTAGTCGGCGACGGCCTCGCCGACCATGCGGATGTACAGGTCGAAGCCGACGCCCGCGATGTGGCCGGACTGCTCGCCGCCGAGCAGGTTGCCCGCGCCGCGGATCTCCAGGTCCTTCATGGCCACGTACATGCCGGCGCCCATCTCGGTGTGCTGGGCGATGGTCGCGAGCCGCTCGTGCGCGGTCTCGGTCAGCGGCTTCTCCGGCGGGTAGAGGAAGTACGCGTACCCGCGCTCGCGGCCGCGCCCGACCCGGCCGCGCAACTGGTGCAGCTGCGAGAGGCCGAAGTTGTCGCCGCGCTCCACGATGAGGGTGTTGGCGTTGGTGATGTCGATGCCCGACTCGACGATCGTGGTGGACACCAGCACGTCGAACTTCTTCTCCCAGAAGTCCACGACGACCTGCTCCAGGGCCTGTTCGGACATCTGGCCGTGCGCCGTCGCGATCCGCGCCTCGGGCACGATCTCCCGCAGCTTGGCGGCGGCCCGGTCGATGGACTCGACCCGGTTGTGGATGTAGAAGCACTGGCCCTCGCGCAGCAGCTCGCGGCGGACGGCCGCGCCGATCTGCTTCTCCTCGTACGGGCCGACGAAGGTGAGCACCGGGTGCCGCTCCTCCGGCGGCGTGGTGATCGTCGACATCTCGCGGATGCCGGTCACCGCCATCTCCAGGGTGCGCGGAATGGGGGTCGCGGACATGGTCAGCACGTCGACGTTGGCGCGGAGCTTCTTGAGCTGCTCCTTGTGCTCGACTCCGAAGCGCTGCTCCTCGTCGACGATGACCAGGCCGAGGTCCTTGAACTTCGTCTCCTGCGAGAACAGCCGGTGGGTACCGATGACCACGTCGACCGAGCCCTCGCGCAGGCCCTCCAGGGTGGCCTTCGACTCGCTGTCGCTCTGGAACCGCGACAGGGCCTTGACCTTCACCGGGAACTGGCTGTAGCGCTCGGAGAAGGTGCCGAAGTGCTGCTGCACCAGCAGCGTCGTGGGCACGAGTACGGCGACCTGCTTGCCGTCCTGCACCGCCTTGAACGCCGCGCGGACGGCGATCTCGGTCTTGCCGTAGCCGACGTCGCCGCAGATCAGCCGGTCCATCGGGACCGACTTCTCCATGTCCTCCTTGACCTCGGCGATGGTGGTGAGCTGGTCGGGCGTCTCCGCGTACGGGAAGGCGTCCTCCAGCTCGCGCTGCCAGGGCGTGTCCGGGCCGAAGACGTGGCCGGGGGCCGCCATGCGGGCGCTGTACAGCTTGATCAGGTCGGCGGCGATCTCCTTGACCGCCTTCTTCGCGCGCGCCTTGGTCTTGGTCCAGTCGGCGCCGCCGAGCCGGTGCAGGGTGGGGGCCTCGCCGCCGACGTACTTGGTGACCTGCTCCAGCTGGTCGGTGGGGATGTAGAGCCGGTCGCCGGGCTGGCCGCGCTTGGCGGGCGCGTACTCGACGAGGAGGTACTCGCGGGTGGCGCCCTGGACGGTGCGCTGGACCATCTCGACGTAGCGGCCGACGCCGTGCTGCTCGTGCACGATGTAGTCGCCGGCCTCCAGGGTCAGCGGGTCGATGGTCTTGCGGCGCCGGGTGGGCATCCGCCCCAGGTCCTTGGAGGCGGTGCGCTGGCCGGTCAGGTCCGTCTCGGTGAGCACGGCGATCTTGAGCGCGGGGTCGACGAAGCCGTTGTCGAGCGAGCCGCAGGCGACGTGGACCAGGCTCGGCTCCAGAACGCGCAGGTCCGACTCCAGCCGGGCCGCGATGCCCTCGCCGCCGAGCACCTCGACGGTACGGGCGGCCGGGCCGTGGCCCTCGGTGAGGTAAACGGTGTGCCAGCCGTCGGCGATCCAGCCCTTGGTGTCGGCGAGCGCGCGGGCGGTGTCGCCCCGGTACGCCTCCGGGGCGTGCATGCCGAGCTTGAGGATGTCGGACCCGGCCGCCTCGTCGGCGGAGAAGGGGGACACCGACCACCACATCATGCCGATCTCGCGGGCCCGGTCGCGGACCTCGGCGATACCGCGCAGCGACGCCGCGCCGACGTCGATGGGGGCCTCGCCGCCGCCCGCGGTGGCCGCCCAGGAGGCCATCAGGAACTCCTGGCTCGTGGCCACCAGGTCGGCGGCCCGGGTGCGGACCCGTTCCGGGTCGCAGACCACGGCCATCGCCCCGGCCGGCAGGACGTCGATCAGCAGTTCCATGTCGTCGACCAGGACGGGGGCCAGGGACTCCATCCCCTCGACGGCGATCCCCTCGGCGATCTTGTTCAGCAGCTCGCCGAGTTCCGGGTGGGCCTCGGCGAGGGCCGCCGCGCGCTCGCGCACCTCGTCGGTGAGCAGCAGCTCCCGGCAGGGCGGGGCCCACAGGCCGTGCTCGGCGATCTCCAGGGACCGCTGGTCGGCGACCTTGAAGTAGCGGATCTCCTCGACCTCGTCGCCCCAGAACTCGACGCGCAGCGGGTGCTCCTCGGTGGGCGGGAACACGTCGAGGATGCCGCCGCGCACGGCGAACTCGCCGCGCTTCTCCACGAGCTCCACCCGCGCGTACGCGGCGGCCGCCAGAGCCTTCGTGACCTCCCCGAGGTCAACGCTCTCGCCCTGCCGCAGGGCGACGGGCACCAGCTCTCCCAGCCCCTTGACCTGCGGCTGGAGCACGGATCGGATCGGCGCGACGACGACGGAGACGGGGCCGGCGGCCGGGTCGTCGACGCTCGGGTGCACGAGCCGGCGCAGTACGGCGATCCGGCGGCCGACGGTGTCGCTGCGCGGACTGAGCCGTTCGTGCGGGAGCGTCTCCCAGGACGGGTAGTCCACCACCTCGTCGGGCGAGGGCATCAGCGACCGCAGCGCGGCGGCCAGGTCCTCGGCCTCCCGGCCGGTGGCGGTGACCGCGAGGACGGTCCGCCCGGTCCGCCGGGCCAGCGCGGCGATCGCGAAGGGGCGCGCGGCGGCGGGGCCGACCAGGTCCACGTGCATGCGGTTGCCGTCACCGGCCGCGGTGACCGCCTCGGTGAGGGCGGGGTCCCGGGTGACGGCGTCGAGCAGTCCGTGCAGGCTCATGAGGCAGGCTTTCCGTCCGGTGGAGGGCGTGGAGGGACAACGCGAAGGGCCCGACACGTCGCACGGGCCGGGGTCTCCCACCCTACGACGCGCCCGGGGCACCCGCGCGAGGGATTCCGGTCGCCCGTGGGGGTGACGGCACCGGGCACCGGCCCCGCGACGGCCCGCGACGAACGACGCCGGTCCGGGACCGCAAGGCCCCGGACCGGCGTACCCCCGTAAGGTCCCGCGCGCCGCTAGTCGCTCGCGATCGCGTTCAGGACGTTCATCCGCCCCGCCCGGAAGGCTGGGATCAGCGCCGCGAACAGGCCGACCAGGGCCGAGCCGGCGAACACCCCGAGGATCGTCGGCCACGGGATCTCCAGCACGTTCAGCCCCTCCAGTGCCAGGAGCCGCTGCGCGGTGGCCCCCCAGCCCATGCCCAGCCCGAGGCCGAGCAGGGCGCCGAAGAGGGCGATGACCACCGACTCCAGGCGGATCATGCGGCGCAGCTGCCGGCGGGAGAGGCCGATGGCGCGCATCAGGCCGATCTCGCGGGTGCGCTCCACCACCGACAGGGCGAGGGTGTTCACGACGCCCAGGACCGCGACGACGATGGCGAGGGCGAGCAGCGCGTAGACCACGTTGAGGAACTGGCTGACCTGGTCCTTCAAGGACTGCTTGTAGTCGGCCTGGTTGCGCACCTTGTACTGCGGCTGGTCCGCCAGCGCCGCCTTGACCGCCGTGTACGCGGCCGCGTCCGACTGTCCGTCCTGGGCGCTCGCCAGCAGCATGAACGGCAGCGGCAGCTTGTCGGCCGGCACGTTCGCCCGGGCGGTGTCGGTGCTGATGTACATCATGCCCTTGTCGAGGTTGCCCTCGTCGCTGGTGATCGCCGCGACCTTCAGCTCGACGGCGGCACCGCCGGTGAAGGCGACCGTCAGCTTGTCGCCGAGCCCGATGCCGTGCGCGGTGGCGTACTGCGAGCCCACGGAGATGGAGTCCTTGCCGTAGGCCGCCGCGTGCTCCCCGGCCGTCATCTTGCGCCGGATGTCCTTGGCGTACGTCGCGTCGGTGGCGCCGAGGCCGACCTTCTCCGCGGCGCCGTCGGGGGCCGTGATCTGGGCCTCCACCTCGCGGTAGGCGGTGACGTGGTCGAGGCCGGCCGTGGCGCGCAGGGCCTGCTCGGCCTGCGGCATCACGGGCTGGCCGGTCTCGGAGTTGACGATGAAGTCCGCGCCGACCGACTTGTCGAGCTCGTCGGTGGCGGAGGCCACCATGGAGGAGCCGACCACCGACAGGCAGGCGACCAGGGCCAGCCCGATCATCAGGGCGGCGGCGGTGGCGCCGGTACGGCGCGGGTTGCGCAGCGCGTTGCGCTCGGCGAGCCGGCCCACGGACCCGAAGGGCCGCAGCACCACGCCGGAGAGCACCCGCACCACGCCCGCCGCGAGCAGCGGGCCGATCACGATGAGGCCGATCAGGGTGAGGACGACGCCCAGGCCCAGCCACATCGACCCGGGAGCCGCCTTCTCGGCGGCGGCGGCGAGGAGCAGGCCGCCGGCGCCGATGCCGGTGAGGACCAGGCCGAGGGCGGCGCGGATGACGCCGGCCTTCCGGTCGCCGGGGGCCCCGGACTCACGCAGGGCGGCCATCGGGGACACCTTGCCGGCCCGGCGGGCCGGGACGAAGGCGGCGACGACGGTGACCAGGATGCCGAGGACCATGCCGACGACCGGCGTGGTCCAGGCGACGGTCAGGTCGTCCGTGGACAGGTGCATGCCCATCTGGCCCATGAGCTCCATGAGCCCGACGGCCAGGCCGACGCCCGCGCCGACACCGAGCACCGAGCCGACGACCCCGAGGAGGAAGGCTTCGAGGACGACCGACTTCAGGACCTGGCCGCTGTCGGCGCCGATGGCGCGCATCAGGCCGATCTCACGGGTGCGCTGGGCGACCAGCATCGAGAACGTGTTGAAGATCAGGAAGATGCCGACGAGGAAGGCGATCCCGGCGAAGCCGAGCATCGCGTACTTCATGACGTCGAGGAAGGAGCCGACGTCCTGGCGGTTGGCGTCCGTCGACTCCTGGGCGGTCTGGAGCTTGTACGCGTCCCCTCCGGCGGCGGCGAGGGCGCTCGCCAGGTTCTGCTTGAGCTGCTCGTCGCTCACCCCGTCCCGGGCGGTGACGTTGACGTGCGTGAAGGCTCCGGGCGCGCCGATCAGTGCGCGCTGCGCGGTGGCGGTGTCGTAGTAGACGAGGGCCGCGCCCGGGTTGGTCACGCTGAAGGTGGCGATACCGCTGATGCGGGAGCGGATGTCGCCGGAGACGGTGATGGTGCGCAGCTCGTCACCGAGCTCCAGGCCGTGCCGGGCGGCGGTGTCCGCGTCGACCATCACCTCGGTGGGGCCGCGCGGGGCGTGACCGGCGGTGATCTTCATGGACTTGAGCTCGTGGTCGTTCCAGTTGCCCGCGATGGTCGGGGCGCCGGTGGTCGAGCCCATGTTCTCGTTGTCGGCGTTGACCACCGTGACGGACATCGACATCACGGCGCCCTCGGCGGACTTGACGCCCTCGACCCCGCGGAGCCGCTCGACGACCGCGCCGTCCACCGCTCCGGGCTTGCCGTTGGGCGGAGCCACCTCCCCGTCCCGCGCGCCCTTCGGGCTGAGCGTGACGTCGGAGCTGGTGACGGCGAACAGCTTGTCGAAGGTGGCGTTCATGGTGTCCGTGAGCACCAGGGTTCCGCAGACGAAGGCCACGGAGAGCAGGACCGCGACGGCCGAGAGCGCCATCCGCCCCTTGTGCGCGACGAAGTTGCGCCGCGAGGTCTTCATGACGGTCATGACGTCCGCCCGCGCGCGTCGAAGTCCTTCATCCGGTCGAGGACCTGCTCGGCCGTGGGCGCGTACATCTCGTCGACGATCCGGCCGTCGGCGAGGAAGATGACGCGGTCGGCGTACGAGGCGGCGACCGGGTCGTGCGTGACCATGACGATGGTCTGGCCGAGCTCGTCCACCGAGCGGCGCAGGAAGCCGAGGACCTCGGCGCCGGCCCGGGAGTCCAGGTTCCCGGTCGGCTCGTCGCCGAAGATGATCTGCGGGCGGGAGGCGAGGGCGCGGGCCACGGCCACACGCTGCTGCTGGCCGCCGGACAGCTCGGTCGGGCGGTGCTTGAGGCGGCCGGCGAGGCCGACGGTCTCCACCACGCGGTTCAGCCACTGGGCGTCGGGCTTGCGCCCCGCGATGTCCATGGGCAGCGTGATGTTCTCCAGCGCGTTCAGCGTGGGCAGCAGGTTGAACGCCTGGAAGATGAAGCCGATCCGGTCCCGCCGCAGCTGGGTGAGCTTCTTGTCCTTCAGCCCGGTGATCTCGGTGTCGTCCAGGTGGATCTGCCCGCTGGTCACCGTGTCGAGGCCGGCGAGGCAGTGCATCAGCGTGGACTTGCCGGAGCCCGACGGGCCCATGATCGCGGTGAACTGGCCGCTCCGGATGTCCACGTCCACGTCGTTGAGGGCGACGACGCGCGTCTCCCCGGAGCCGTAGGCCTTGACGACCTTCCGCGCCCGGGCCGCGACGGCTCCATGCCCTCCAGTGCCCCCGTGCCTGGTCTCGGTCATAGCCGTTGTCACGGTCTTCTCCTCGTTCGTCGCGAGCGCACCCCGCGCCCGCCGCTGTCACCTGCGTGAAGTCTGTGCCGGGGGCGCCTCGGGCACCCTGGTGCCCATCGCCCTCTTCGCCCGGGGGTTAACCCCACCCCCGGCTCCGTGCCCGGTGTCCACCAGTCAACGGCGCGCGGCGCACGTCCTCCTCCTCCGCCGGGACGAACGGACCCTGGCCCGCGGGAGGCGGGCACCCCTAGGGGTCGCGCACCCCTCAGCGGACCGGCCCTCGGGGATACCGGCCCGCGCACCCGCGGTGAGAAGGTGTTCCCCGCGCATAGGTGCAGGGGGAAGGGATCTCGGTGGGCAGAGGACGGAGCACGGGCGGACGACCCGTCACCGCGCCGGAGGGCTCCGGCGGGACCGGCGGCCGGCCCGGCGGACCGCCCCCGGCGCCGGTGGTCGCGTCCCTGATGCTGGGCATGGCCCTCGTCGCCCTCGACAGCACCGTCGTCGCCACCGCCGTCCCGCAGATCGTGGGCGACCTCGGCGGCTTCTCCGCCTTCTCCTGGCTGTTCTCCGGCTACCTGCTCGCCGTCACCGTCACCCTGCCCGTCTACGGCAAGCTGGCCGACACCTTCGGCCGCAAGCCCGTCCTGCTCTTCGGCATCGCCCTCTTCCTCGTCGGCTCGCTGCTGTGCGCGCTGGCCTGGAACATGGCCGCCCTCATCGCCTTCCGGATCGTCCAGGGGCTGGGCGGCGGCGCCCTCCAGGGCACCGTCCAGACCCTCGCCGCCGACCTCTACCCGCTGAGGGACCGGCCCAGGATCCAGGCCCGGATGTCCACCGTCTGGGCCGCCTCCGCCGTGGCCGGCCCGGCGCTCGGCGGGCTGCTCGCCGCGTACGCGCACTGGCGCTGGATCTTCCTCATCAACCTGCCGCTGGCCGCCCTCGCCCTGCTGATGATCGCCCGCCACCTGCGCGAGCCCCGGCGGACCCCCAGCCGACGGGGCCCCGTCGACTGGGCGGGGGCGCTGTCCGTCCTCGCCTGCGGCGGGCTGCTGCTCTTCGCCCTGGTCCAGGGCGGGGTCGCCTGGCCCTGGCTGTCGGCTCCCTCCCTGGGACTGCTCGGCGCGAGCGCGGTCCTGGCCGCCGTGGTCGTCCGCGTGGAGCGCCGGGCCGCGGAACCGATCCTGCCCGGCTGGGTGTGGCGCCGGCGCACCATCGCCGCCGTCAACCTGGCCATGGCGGCCCTGGGCCTGCTGATGGTCGCCCCGATGGTGTTCCTGCCGACGTACGCGCAGTCCGTACTGGGCCTCGACCCCGTCGGCGCCGGATTCGTCATGTCCGTGATGACCCTGAGCTGGCCCCTCTCCGCCGCCCTCAGCCAGCACGTCTACCGCCGCATCGGCTTCCGCGACACCGCGGCCGTCGGCATCGCGCTGGCGTCCGCGATCCTCTACTCCTTCACCCTGCTCCCGTACCCCGCCCGCCCCTGGCAGCCCGCCCTGGTCATGCTCCTGCTCGGCGCCGCCCTCGGCCTGTTCCAACTGCCGCTGATCGTGGGGGTCCAGTCCACCGTGGGCTGGGCGGAGCGCGGGACGACCACCGCCTCGGTGCTGTTCTGCCGCCAGGTGGGCCAGAGCCTGGGCGCGGCCCTGCTGGGAGCCGTCGCCAACGCCACCATCGCCGCCCGGCTCGTGGACGCCCCCGTGCCCGGACTGCCGGACAGCCTGGACGGCGTGGCCCGGGCGCTGGACCGCCCGGCCCTGCTGCCGCCGGCCGCCGCCGACCACCTGCGCCAGGCGGTGGCCGCGGCCACGGAGAACATCTTCCTCTGCGCGACAGCGGCGGCCGTGGCCTCCCTGCTGGTCCTGCTGCTGATGGCGCCCCGCCGGTTCCCGGTCCTGCCCGAGGACTGACTTGTCATGCCCCGGGCCGGTGGGTGATCCTCTGGCGCAGGACCGTATCCGGGGGGACACATGGCTTCCGCACTCTGCGCACTGGCGTTACTGGCCGCGCTGGCCGTACCGCTCTGCCTGCGCCTCTACCGCCGTCCGGGCTTCATCACCGGCCGCGACGGCCGACTGTCCACCTCGACGACCCTGGCCCTGGCCTGGACGGTGATCCTCGTCTGGCTGTTGCTGACCGTCCTCGGCTACGGGCTCACCGCGGGCGGCGGCGCCGACTGGTTCGGCGGCGAGCACGGCCCGCTGTCCCCGCTCACGACGGTGTACCTCCCGCTGCTCGGCGGCCCGTACGTGGCCCTGATCGCCGCGAAGACCGTCGTGGGCATGCGCCTGGTCAACGGCAGCCTCGCCAAACCGGCTCCGCGGCCGACGCTATCGGGCCGGCGGCCGCTGCGGGAGCTGATCGCGAACGACAGCGGGCGGACGGACCTGGTCGACCTCCAGTACATCGTGTTCAGCGCGGTCACCATGCTCTACGTCGTCCTCTTCTTCCTGTCCGAGGTGGGCGACGGCCTCCCCCGGCTGCCCACGGAGATCTGGGCCCTGACGGGGGCGCCGGCGGGCGCGTACCTGGTGAACAAGGTGGCCATCCGCCCGAATCCCGTGATCACCGACGTCTCGCTGGCCGGGGACCGGCTCACCGTCACCGGCGGCGGCTTCGCCCCGCCGGTGCTGCTCACGGTCGGCGACACCCCGCTGCCGTCGGCCCCGGACCCCCTGACGGGCGCGCTCACCGCCACCCTGCCGACCGGCACCACGCCCCCCTTCACGGTGTCCGTCACCTCCCACGGCCTCCGCAGCGACCCCCACCCGTACCCCACCCCCTGACCCCCGCCGAACCAGTGGCCCCGGCCCCCCGCGCCTCAAACGCCGGCGAGGCTGAATTGGCCGACCCGAGCCGCGCAGTGAACCCGGGACACCGCGCCGCCAACACCGGCGGGGCTGGATGGGGCGGCCCGAGCCGAGCAGTGGGTCCGAAGGACCGGAACCGGTGAGGGCGAAGTAGGGAACCGGTGGGCGGGCCGCTGAGGGTTTCACTCGGCCGGGGTGGGGTGTTGTCCGGGACGTAGAACGTGATGTGTTGGCGCCCACGGCCTCGCACAGAACAACCCGGCACAGGCGCCATAAATCATGAGTCCCGGACAACACCCCCCCCCCCCCCCCCCCCCCCCCCCCCCCCCCCCCCCCCCCCCCCCCCCCCCCCGGCCCCGCCCCCCCCCCCCCCCCCCCCCCCCCCCCCCCCCCCCCCCCCGCCCCGGAC
>NZ_JBHXRU010000021.1:63433-76105 GCF_042716255.1 Streptomyces sp. NPDC058662
CCTCGTCTAATCTAATTTTCCCCCGCCCAAACCCCCCCCCCCCGACCCCGACCCCCCACCACCCCCGCCAACAACCCCCGCCCCGCAGAGCGGTCAGGGCCCCGTAGGCGTGCGCCCCGTCAAGGCGGCCAGGCTGGCGCGGACGTGGTCCATGTGCGCCCGCATCTCGTCCTGCGCCTCCCCGTGCTCCCGCAGGATCCGCTCCGTCTCCCGACCCACCCGCTCCTCCCGCACCCGCGCCCCCGCCACCAGCTCCGCCGCCCGCGCCTCCGCGTCCTCCTGCCCGTGCCGTGCCGACTCCTCCGCCTCCGCCAACCCCCGCCGCGCCTCCGCGAGCCGCGCCTCCGCGTCCCGCTCCAGCTCCGCGTGGCGCGCCTCCGCGACGGCGACCCGCTCCGCCAGCTCCCGGCCGTCCGCGTCCCAGCGCTCCGCCTGCTCCCGCTCCCGCTCCGCGGTCTCCGCGTCCGCACGCCGCCGCGTCTCCGCGAGCGCCGCCTGCGCCTGCGCCCGCCACTGCTCCGCGTCGTCCCGCGCCGCGCCCCGGACCTCGTCCGCCTCCCGCTGCGCCCGCGCCAGCCCCTGCGAGGCCCGGACCTCGGTCTGCTCGCGTACCGCCTCCGCGTCCTGGCGCGCCAGCTCCGCCACCCGGTCGGCGTGCGCCTCGGCCGCGCCCAGGGTCGTGGACACGTCCGCCCGCGCGTCCGCGCGCACGGCCTGCGCCTCCTCCTGCGCGAGCAGCAGGATCCGCCGGGCCCGCTCGCTCAGCTCGTCGTACGTCTGCGGGGCCAGCGCGGCCACCGCCTCGCGCAGCCGCTCCGCCTCGGCTTCCATCCGCTTCGCCAGGACGGTCAGCCGCGCCACCCGTTCCCAGGCCTCGTCACGGCTGCCGGAGAGCCGGGAGAGGTACCGGTCGACCTCTTCCATGCGGTAGCCGCGACCGCGCACGGTCGCAATGGGAGCACTCATCCTGGATGCGCCTCTCTCGCGGGGATTCCTGCCAAGGATGCGTCATTTGCTCCCGGAAGCCTGAATGGCCGGGCCGAGACCCCGTTCGAGGGTCTCGGCCCGGCCATTCAACCGATCATCGGATCAGGCGCGGTCAGAGCAGTCCGTCCCACATCTGCTCCAGCAGCACCGACCACCAGTTCTCCGGCGAGGCGAGGGCCGCACCGTCCAGCCCCGCCAGATTCGCCTGGAAATCGACGGTCCAGCGGCCCGCCTGCTCCGGCGTCAGATGCTGGCGCAGACGCCACATGTGACCGAGCATCGCCAGGCACCGCACGAACTGCGGCAGGCTCGAATTCACGAACTGCGGAGGCACCGGAGCACCGCCCGGACCGCCTTCGACCGGAACCGCCACGATGTTCGCGGTGCCGTACTGCACACAGAGCGCCTTGCCGAAGTCGCTGCCGACGACGAGGTAGGACCCCGCGTCCGACGACGGCTGCACCTGCCGCTGCGCCGCCATCTCGGCCAGCGTCGGCAACGGCGCCCCCGGTACGGCCTGGGCCCAGAAGAACGGCCCGAAGTCGACGGGCAGGCCCGACCACATCAGCGTCTGCGCCACGATGTCCGGCACGCCCTGGCGGGACACCGCGCGCTGCTCGAAGCGGAACACGCCCTGCGGCCCGAAGGCACCCGCCAGCTCCTGCGCGATGGCGTCCAGCGGGATCGCAGGCTGCAACGGGACCTGCGGCAGGGGCGCGCGTACCGGCGCGGGGCGCGCCGGTCCGTCCGCCACCTGGTGCAGCTCGCCCTGATGGGTGAGCAGGTGCCGCATGCCCTGCTGACGGCCCGCGTGGTCCTTGCCGTACGGGGCCACGCTCGTGATCCGCACCTGCGGCCAGGTCTCCCGGATCATGCGGGCGCAGTAGCCGCCGGGCAGTTCGCACGACTCCAGCTCGGTGTGCAGCTCCAGCACCTGCTGCGGCGGCACGTTCATGGCGCGCAGCTCGTACAGGATCTGCCATTCCGGGTGCGGGGTGCCGGGCGCCGAGCGGCGGATGAGCTGCTGCTCGGAGCCGTCGGGGGCGCGGTAGCGCAGGACGGCCTGGTAGCCGGGACCGACCGTGGGCAGGCCCGAGGGGGCGTGCGGCTGCGGCACGGCGGGACCCGCCGGCGGCTGCCCCGGCGGACCGGGGGGCGCGGGCGGCTGCCCGATCACGGCCGGACCGGCCAGCATCGTCGCGGCGTGGTCGATGCCCGCTCCGGGCGTGCCCGGAGCACCGGGCGGCTGCGGTACGCCGGGGCCCGCCAGCATGGTGGCGGCGTGGTGGGCCCCGCCACCGGGGGCGCCGGGCGGACCGGGGGGCGCGGGCGGCCGCCCGACCACGGCCGGACCGGCCAGCATCGTCGCGGCATGGTCGATACCCCGCCCACTGGAGGCCCCGGGGGCGCCGGGCGGACCGGGGGGCGCGGGCGGCCGGCCCGCACCGGAAGCACCGGAAGCACCCGAGGGGCCCGGCACGCCGACGGCACCCGGCGCTCCCGGCGGACCGGGAGGCTGCGGTACGCCGGGACCGGCCAGCATGGTGGCGGCGTGATGCGCCCCGCCGCCGGGGGCGCCGGGCGGACCCGGCGGGGTCGCGTACAGGCCGTCCCCCGCGGACGCGGGCGCCGACGCGGGCAACCCGACGGCGCCGGACGCGCCGCCCTCGGAGGCCCCGCCCGCCGGGCGGGAGACCTCGGCCCTGCCCGTCGGGGCGTCGGCGAGCGCGACCGGCGCCGCGTCCTGCCCCAGCGCCGGAACGACCGCCGTCCTCGGCAGTTGGCTGCCGCCCGGCATCAGGGTGGTCCTGGCCTCCGGGGCGGACCCCGACGACGGCAGGTCCTCCAGGTCCGAACCGGACAGCGGCGGCGCGAACACGGTCGCGGGCAGCGCCACGGAGCCGTCGTCCGCTCCGGGGTTCACATCGGTGCCCGCCCACGGCGTGGCACCGACCGGCACCCCGTCGTTGGCCGTCGGCTCGTACGGCACCCCGCCCCCGGGGCGCGGCGCGTCCCCGGCCGCGGGCTCCCCCGCCGCCCCGACGGGCGCGTCGGGAGCACCGGAAGCCGCGGCCGCACCGGCCGGAGCCGCGGCCGCACGCGAGGACCCGCCGGGGATCCCCGCCCGGTCCGCCGCCTCCTGCAGCCACTCCGGCGGGCTCAGCATGAAGGAGGTCTGCTCCGAGTCGATCCGCGGCGGCGGAACCGAAGCCTCCGAGGCCACCGCCCCGGCCGCGGCGCCGTACTCCTCCTCGTACCGGCGGATCACCTCACCCACCGGCAGTCCCGGCCACAGCGTCACCTCCCCGCTGTCCCGGGCGATGACCAGCCGCTGCCGGCCGCCCCCGGACACCGGACCGGCCGACCGGTCCTCCGCCCACACCACGAACCCGAGCCCGAACTCCCGTACCCGCACCTCACGATGCTGGTACGCGGGCACGTCCCCGTTGATCCACTCCTCTGCGCGCTCCTGCGCCTGCGCGAACGTCACCACCGTGCCGTCACCCCTCATCCGAACCGGAACGCGCCACGGGAACCGAGCGTGCGAATCCGCCGTCCACCATCAGACCGGCCACCGTCTCCAGCTCCGGCGGATTGCCCGCCAACCGCTCCAGAAAGGCGTCGAAATCAGCGCCGCACGGCAGCAACAACCGCTCCACACGCTCCTGCACCGACCACCCGTCACGGTCGCGCGCGTCGTCGTACGGAGAGAACCACACCGACCCGACGGCCTCACCGCGCACCTTCAGCGCGAGCAGCCCGCCCTGCGCGAAGGCCACGCACAGGTAGTCCTTCGTCAGATGGTCCCGCAGGCACTTGTTGACGTAGACCAGGTCGTTGACGGCCGCTTCCTCGCGCACCGTGAAGAACGGCTGGTCCACCAGCACACCGAGGTCCACGTCCAGGCCCACGCCCACCGGCGCGCACCCTCCCGCGGCCTTGAGGAACGCGCGGTACGGCTCCGGCAGCC
This sequence comes from Streptomyces sp. NPDC058662, assembly GCF_042716255.1. Classification (NCBI taxonomy): domain Bacteria; kingdom Bacillati; phylum Actinomycetota; class Actinomycetes; order Kitasatosporales; family Streptomycetaceae; genus Streptomyces; species Streptomyces sp. NPDC058662. The sequence goes on from NZ_JBHXRU010000021.1 coordinate 67,392, forward strand.
GGTAGCCCAGGTCCTCCTCGACGCCCTGCACCTGCGCCTCGGAGACGGACACCACCGACTTCGGCAGCCCCAGGTGCGCCGGGCGCACCTCCTGCAGCGGGCGCGTCCCCCGCTTCTCGTGGTCCACCGGAGCGGTCGCCAGTCCCGCGTGGTGCCGCAGCAGCGCCTTCACCTCGACCGGGACCAGCTCCATGCGCCGCGAGCCCGCCACGTGGTGCCAGGTCCAGCCGTGCGGGGTGGCCACCGGGCCGACCGTGTCCCACAGCTCGTGCCCGGCCGCCCGCATCGCCGCGTTCGCCGAGACGCAGTCCGTCAGCCTCAGCTCGTCCGCGCCGAACCCCTCGGGCGGCTCCGCGATCTCCACCGCCGCACGGGCGTAAGGGGAGAAGTCCGGATATCCGTCGCCGTCCATCCGCACACCGCGGGGATGCCGAGCGGCCCGGACCGGGTCCGGGAAATGCACGACCTGCCCCGCGTACGCGGAGTTGGGTGGCGCGGCATGCTGCCCGAGCCGACCTGTCGTCATGGCGGTAGCCCCCTGCTGGATCTGGCTGGTTCACCACAGCCTATGTGCTGGGGCAAGGGGGTCGGCCGCGTGCCTGCCACGCACCCGCACGGTGGCCGGGAACATCCGAATTGATACGAATATTCGACCCCGCTTCCGCATGACAGGAGACATTTGACAGGCTGTCCCCGCAGCACGGGGGCGTGCGCGACAGCGGCCATCACCGCCGCCACGGGAGGGAAGGCACGACCATGCACCACACGGCGACACGCACAGATCCGGCCGACTCCGCCCCGCGGACCACCGGTTCGACGAGCATGACCGGCGCGAGCGCCGCCACCCCGGCCCCGGCCCGCGCCGGGGCCCCGGACACCGCGCCCGGCGGCACGGAGCCGGCCGGCCCCGCCGGCGACCCGCGCCTGCGCTGGGGCGGCGGTGCCGGCCGCCCCGCCGTCCCCGTCCTGCGCTTTCGCCGGGACGGCATCCTCCCCACCGTCGCCGCCGCCCTCTCCGTACGCGGCGAGACCCTCACCGGCACCGCCGGCAAGGCCGACCAGCCCCCCGCCCTCCACCCGCTCGTCCAGGACTTCCTCGACACCCTCACCAGCGGCCAGCGCGAACGTTTCACCGGCCGGTGCCCCGAGGCGATCCTCGTCTCCCGGCACCTCACCGCCGTCGAGGGCGCCCGCTCCCGCCGCGCCTCGCGCAAGCCCCTCACCCCGAGCGAGGCCCGCCGCTCCCTCAAGCACGCGAAGATCACCGCCCGACGCATCCGCGAGGACGGCGACCCCCTCCACGGCAGCTACGCACCCCCCTGCCGCTCCTGCGAAGCCCTCCTCGCCCACTTCGGCGTACGCCCCGTCGACCTCACCCCCTCCGAGTAGCCATGACGACCACCTCCGCGTCCTACGACCGCTCCTCGGCCACCCGCTTCCCCGTCGCCGTGGACTCCGCCCTGCGCACCGCCGGCTGGGAACCGGGCCGCTGGGACATCAAGCAGGCCGAGTACTGGGCCGACGCACTGCGGGACCACACCACTCCCGCCGGGCACCGGCACACCGTCTTCCCCGCGGCCGTCGAGGCCTGGGCGGAGTTCGGCGGCCTCACCGTCGCCGCTCCCGGGACCGGCCGCCAGATAGCCCCCACGCCCGTCCGGCTCGACCCGCTCACCGGGCTCCACCTGGCCCGCACCTTCGCCGACCTGGGCCGGGCCCTGTCCACCGAGCTCTGCCCCCTCGGCGTCGAGGCGGACGGCGGCTCCCACCTCGCACTGGACCGCGAGGGGCGGGTCTACGCCGTCGACCACACCGGCGACTGGTACCTGGGCTCCGGCGTCGACGAAGCCCTCACCCTCCTGCTGACCGGCCTCCAGCCGATCCGCCTCACCACAGCCTGACCGCGGCCGCGTCCCGCGGGCCGGCGCCGCCGCCCGGGGGCCGCTGCGGGGCGCTCCCGCGGGCCGGGCGCGCCCCCGCGGGTCCGCTGGACGGGCCGCCAGACGGCTTCGTCAACCGACCGGACAACACACCTAGGCCGGCAGGACCGCCGACACCCGGAACCCGCCGGCGTCCGTCGGCCCGGAGACGAACACCCCGCCCAACCCCAGCACCCGCTCCCGCATCCCCACCAGCCCGTTCCCGCCGCTGGGCAGACCGGGCTCGGTGGCCTTCCCGTCGCACGGCCCGTTCTCCACCTGCATCGCGACCTCACCCCCCCGGTGCGCGAGGCGGACCACGACCCGCGCCCCCGGGGCGTGCTTGTGGCAGTTGGTCAGCGCCTCCTGCACCACCCGGTACGCCGTCTGCTCCACCTCCGCCGCGTACACCGCCCCCTCGCCCTGCACCAGCATCTCCACGACCATCCCGGCCGCCCGGGACTGGCCCACCAGACCCTCCAGCTCCCCGAGCGAGGGCCCGTCCTCGAACGCGCCCGCCGGCGCGAGGGCCACGGCCGCCACCGCGGGGGACGCCGCCGGCTTCGGCGCCTCCGCCCGCAGCACGCCGAGCATCTCCCGCAGTTCCGTCAGCGCCTGCCGCCCCATGTCCCCCACCAGCGCCGCGTTCCTCGCCGCCCGCGCCGGGTCCTTGGCGGCGACCGCCTCCAGCGCGGCCGCGTGCACCACCATCAGGCTCACCCGGTGGGCGACGACGTCGTGCATCTCCCGCGCGATACGGGTCCGCTCCTCGGTCCGGGCCCACTCGGCCCGCTCCTCCGCCCGGTCCGCCAGCAGCGACAGCTCCCGCTCCAGCGAGTCCGCCCGCTCCTGCAGGCTCTCCAGCAGCCGGCGCCGGGCCCCGATGTACAGCCCGAACAGCACCGGCGGCACGGTCAGCGCCACCGCCACGAACCCGGAGAGCACGACCACCAGCCGCGGATCGGCCTCCACGTCCACCCGGGTGCGCAGGTACATCACCACGTACGTCGCGGCCAGCGACATCGACGCGAGCGTCGCGGTGATCCGCCGGGGCACCTCGGAGGAGGCGAGCGTGTACAGCCCCACCACGCCGAGCAGGAATCCCATGGCCGCGGGCGCTACGGCGATCCCCACCAGCACCACGGCGATCGGCCACCGCCGCCGCAGCACGAGGGTGGATCCGACTGCGAGCCCGAACACCACCCCGAGCGCGGTCGGCGCCCCCGCCTCACCGGCGAAGGCAACCCCCTCCCACGCGCACTCGACGGCGGACACCCCGCCGAGCACCACGTCCACCACGGCATCCCGCCGGCGCGCCCACCACAACGGCGGCCCAGCGCGGCCTTCCACTTCCCCCGTACTGGTCATACGGCCAGCCTACGCAGCGGCCCCCGGACCACCGCGACCGGAATTCGGGCGGGGGCGGCCCCGCCGCGCTACGACCTCGACGCACCGGGCATCCGCGGGCGGCGCGCGGCGCGGCCGCTCGCGGAACGCGTCCCGAATGGCTCCTATACGTACGTCGCATGGAGGGCACTCGGTGCGGCATAGTAGGTGCCGTCGACTGGATCACCGGACAGAGATGTCCGTTTAGTCGGAATTGATCCCCTGTGGTGTAATTGGCAGCACTGAGGCTTTTGGTGCCTTATGTCCGGGTTCGAGTCCTGGCAGGGGAGCAGCTCACCTTCGGGTCCTGGCCTTCGCGGTCGGGACCCGGCTTCGTCGGGGGGGCCCGGCCCCCCGGTATCCTTCACGGGTCCACCCCCGAAGCCGAAGGGCATCCCCGTGAGCGCCAACCGCCCGGCAGCCGTCGTCGTACTCGCAGCGGGTGAAGGCACCCGCATGAAGTCGGCCACACCCAAGGTTCTGCACGAGATCTGCGGGCGCTCGCTCGTGGGTCACGTGGTCGCCGCCTCCCGCGAGCTGGACCCCGCCCACCTCGTCGTCGTCGTGGGGCACGCCCGCGAGCAGGTCACCGCGCACCTCGCCGGGATCGACGCCGGCGTCCGCACCGCCGTCCAGTACGAGCAGAACGGCACCGGCCACGCCGTCCGGATGGCCCTCGAAGAGCTCGACGGGACCGTCCACGGCACCGTGGTCGTCGTCTGCGGCGACACCCCCCTGCTCACCGGCGAGACCCTGGCGCAGCTCGCCGCGACGCACGAGGCCGACGGCAACGCCGTCACCGTGCTCACCGCCGAGGTGCCGGACTCCACCGGGTACGGGCGCATCGTGCGCGACGCCGGCGGGGCGGTTGTCGCCATCGTCGAGCACAAGGACGCCAGCGACGCGCAGCGCGCGATCCGGGAGATCAACTCGGGCGTCTTCGCCTTCGACGGGGCGCTGCTCGCGGACGCCCTCGGCAAGGTCCGTACCGACAACAGCCAGGGCGAGGAGTACCTCACCGACGTCCTCGGCATCCTCCGTGAGGCGGGGCACCGCGTCGGCGCCTCGGTGGGCTCCGACCACCGCCAGATCCTCGGCATCAACAACCGCGTGCAGCTCGCGGAGGCCCGCGCCCTGCTGAACGCGCGTCTGCTGGAGCGGGCCATGCTCGCGGGCGTGACGGTCGTGGACCCGGGCACCACCTTCGTGGACGTGACGGTCACTTTCGGCCAGGACGCGGTCGTGCACCCCGGCACCCAGCTGCTGGGCGCCACCCACATCGCGGAAGGGGCCGAGGTCGGTCCGAACACCCGCCTGGCGGACACGACGGTGGGCGCGCGCGCCCGCGTGGACAACACCGTGGCGGACAGCGCCGTCGTGGGCGCCGAGGCCACCGTGGGGCCGTTCGCGTACCTGCGCCCGGGCACGGTCCTGGGGGCGAAGGCCAAGGCCGGCACGTACGTCGAGATGAAGAACGCGACGATCGGCGAGGGCACCAAGGTGCCGCACCTGTCCTATGTGGGCGACGCGACGATCGGTGAGTACACGAACATCGGCGCGGCGAGCGTCTTCGTGAACTACGACGGTGAGCACAAGCACCACACCACCGTCGGCTCGCACTGCAAGACGGGCTCGGACAACATGTTTGTGGCGCCCGTCACCATCGGGGACGGCGCCTACACGGCCGCCGGGTCCGTGATCACGAAGGATGTCCCGCCGGGTGCGCTGGCCGTGGCCCGCGGCCAGCAGCGGAATATCGAGGGCTGGGTGGCCCGCAAGCGTCCGGGGAGTTCCGCCGCGGCGGCGGCGCAGTCGGCGGTCCAGGTGGACTCCGACGGCCGTTGAGGTGAACTGACCGGAAACAGGTACGTCGGCGACGGCGTACCGTGATAGGTGCACGCAATTCGGCTGGCTGACCGTGTGCGGGACGGACGCACACGGGGGCGAGCAGCTTTCAACACGTCTGAGGAGACAGTGCTGTGACCGGGATCAAGACGACCGGCGAGAAGAAGCTGATGCTCTTCTCCGGCCGCGCCCACCCCGAGCTGGCCGAGGAGGTCGCGCACCAGCTGGGAGTCGGCCTCGTGCCGACCAAGGCCTTCGACTTCGCGAACGGTGAGATCTACGTCCGCTTCCAGGAGTCGGCACGTGGAGCGGACTGCTTCCTGATCCAGAGCCACACGGCTCCGATCAACAAGTGGATCATGGAGCAGCTGATCATGATCGACGCGCTCAAGCGCGCGTCGGCCCGCTCCATCACCGTGATCGTCCCGTCCTACGGGTACGCCCGCCAGGACAAGAAGCACAAGGGCCGCGAGCCGATCTCGGCCCGCCTGGTCGCGGATCTGCTCAAGACCGCGGGTGCGGACCGCATCCTGACGGTCGACCTGCACACGGACCAGATCCAGGGCTTCTTCGACGGCCCGGTGGACCACCTCTCGGCGCTGTCGGTCCTCGCGGACTACGTCGGCGCCAAGGTGGACCGCACCAAGCTGACGATCGTGTCCCCCGACGCCGGTCGTGTGCGGGTGGCCGACCGCTGGTGCGACCGCCTGGACGCGCCGCTGGCCATCGTGCACAAGCGCCGCGACAAGGACGTCGCCAACCAGGTGACCGTCCACGAGGTCGTCGGTGAGGTCCGGGGCCGCGTCTGCGTGCTGGTCGACGACATGATCGACACCGGTGGCACGATCTGCGCCGCCGCCGACGCGCTCTTCGCGCACGGCGCGGAGGACGTCATCGTGACGGCCACGCACGGCATCCTGTCCGGCCCGGCCGCGGACCGCCTGAAGAACTCCAAGGTCAGCGAGTTCGTGTTCACGAACACCCTGCCGGACCCGTCCGACCTGGAGCTCGACAAGATCACAGTGCTGTCGATCGCCCCGATGATCGCGCGCGCGGTGCGCGAGGTCTTCGAGGACGGCTCGGTCACCAGCCTGTTCGAGGAGCAGCAGTAGGCTCCGCGTTAGATCCTTTTGGTGCGGCCTCCCCCGCCGGGTACACTCCATGAGTTGCTCGGCGAGGGAGGCCGTACCTGTTTTCCGGTACGGATTCTCCGTTATCGACGCGCTCTTCGTAGCAGGCCGTTCCGGCCGGGTGACTTCCGTCCATTTCCGTCACCCCACGAGGAGTGAGCATGTCCGAGGTCAAGCTTTCCGCCCAGCTCCGTGACAGCTTCGGCAAGGGCTCCGCCCGCCAGGCCCGTCGCGACGCGCTGGTCCCCGCTGTCATCTACGGTCACGGCCAGGACCCGAAGCACGTCAACGTCGAGGGCCACGGCCTGGCGCTGGCGCTGCGTACCCCGAACGTCCTGATCTCCCTGGACATCGCGGGCGGCGGCACCGAGCTGGTCATCCCCAAGGCCGTGCAGAAGCACCCGCTGAAGCGTTCGATCGCCCACGTCGACTTCCTGATCGTCAAGAAGGGCGAGAAGGTCACCGTCGACGTCGCGATCGTCACCGAGGGCGAGCTGGCCGTCGGCGGCAACATGCTGGAGACCCTCCAGAACACGATCTCCGTCGAGGCCGAGGCCACCCACATCCCGACCGAGGTCACCGTCTCGATCGCGGGTCTGGCGGCCGGTGCGACCATCCACGCCAAGGACCTGGTCCTCCCGTCGGGCACCACCCTGGCCGTCGACGGCGACATCGCCGTCCTGCAGGTCGTCGCCCCGCAGGCCGAGGAGCCGGCGGCCGACGCCGAGGGCACCGAGGCCTGAGCCTCGCCTTCCCCCCTCAGCAGTTGCTGACCGACCGCCGTCCGGCTCCACTGGAGCGGGACGGCGGTCGTCTTCGCTTAAGGAGTTCTTGATGTCGGACGACGCGGCACCCTGGCTGATCGTGGGCCTCGGCAACCCCGGCCCGGAGTACGCGGGCAACCGCCACAACATCGGGTTCATGGTGGCCGACCTGCTGGCGGACCGGATCCGCGGGAAGTTCAAGGCGCACAAGGCCCGGGCGCAGGTCGTCGAGGGGCGTATGGGGCCGCCCGGACCGGCCAACCGCCGTGTCGTGCTGGCCAAGCCGATGACGTACATGAACCTGTCCGGCGGTCCGGTGACGGCCCTGCGCGACTTCTACAAGGTCCCGCTGGAGCGGGTCGTCGCCGTCCACGACGAGCTGGACATCGACTACCCGACGCTGCGCCTGAAACTGGGCGGCGGGGACAACGGCCACAACGGGCTGAAGTCGATGACGAAGTCGCTGGGCCCGGACTACCACCGGGTGCGCTGCGGGATCGGCCGGCCCCCGGGGCGGATGCAGGTCGCGGACTTCGTGCTGAAGGACTTCTCCTCGGCGGAGCGCAAGGAACTGGAGTGGTTCGTGGACCGGGCGGCCGACGCCGTGGAGTGCCTGGTCCAGGAGGGCCTGGAGCGCGCGCAGTCGACGTACAACTCCTGAGCCTCCGCGGCGGCGTGCTCCCGGGGCGCGCCGCCGTACAGGATCGTTATACCGGACAGAGCGGCGCTCAGGCGTCCAAATCCCCACGAATACCTACGCGTGCCTCTTGACCGGGGGCGGTCGCGGTGACGAAGCTGAGCGCCGCCCCCCACGGCTCTCCTTCCTCATCAGTGTCAGAGGTACTTCATGGCCCTTTCCAGGATCCGCCGGGCGGCCTTCACCGCCGCAGCGTCCTCCCTCCTCGTCGCCGCCGGTACGGCCCCCGCCCTCGCGGCCGACGCGTACACCGTCCCGCTGCACCAGCCCCTTCCGATCACGGCGGACTCCTTCGGGAAGCCGGAGCCCAAGTGCGCCGACATCCCGGCGACGAGGGACGGTTGGCACTTCATCGCGCCGGGCAGCCCGAACGAGGTCTCGTTCGTGAAGCTGACGGTGACGTTCGAGCCCGGCGGCGAGCAGGTCGTCACCGTCTTCGGTCCGCCGAACGAGAACCACGCGTACGCGGCTTCGGAGCCCGGCGCGAAGCTGGTGTCGGCCGTTGCCGAGGTCGAGGGCACCACCGGCGGCGGCAAGAAGCTCACGTGGTTCAACCTGTCGCACACCTGCCCGGCCACCGCCACGCCGTCCCCGACGGGGACGGCGACCGCGTCGCCGTCCACCTCGGTCTCCGCGTCGGCCTCGACGTCGGCGTCTGCCTCGACCTCGGCGTCCGCGTCCGGGTCCGCTTCGGCTTCGGCTTCGGGCAGCACGTCCGCCTCGGCTTCGCCGACCGTGTCGCCGTCCGGTTCGGCCTCGTCGCCGGCGCCGTCCGGTTCGGACGCCGCGACGGGCGGTTCCACCGGCGGGGGCGATCTGGCGAGGACCGGCTCCGACGCGCCGGTCGGCCTGATCGCGACGATGGCCGCCGCGCTGATCGCCGCCGGCGCCGTGCTGGTGGTCCGGCGCCGCAAGGCCGGCGCCGCGGGCTGACCGCCGCCTCCAACGGCAGGGCCCCCGCACCGATCCGGGT